>NZ_NHSG01000320.1:0-3288 GCF_020024005.1 Streptomyces purpurogeneiscleroticus | reverse complement strand
CCCCGCCGCGCGCCCCCGCGATCCGCTGCCCGCCGCCGAGGTCGTCGCCCGCTTCCGTCGCGCCGCCTCGCCCGGCGCGGCACAGCTCGCGGTCTATCTGGCGGCGGCCCCGCTGTGCCTGCCGGTGATGCAGCTGGTGCAGCGCACGATGCTGCCCGGGACCGGCCCGGCGGAGCTGTCGGAGGTGCTGCTCGGCGGGCTGCTGACGCGCACGGACGGCGAGTCGATGGCTGGCGGCCCCTGGTACGAGTTCGTCAAGGGCGTGCAGGAGGTACTGCTCGGACCGCTCGGCAGGGACGAGGCGCTGCTGGTGCTCAAGCACTGCTCCGCGTATGTGGAGCAACGGTTCGGCAAGGGCGGTCCGAACTTCCCCGCGCTCGCCATCGCGCAGCTCACCGGCGACCGGCGCGCGGACCCGGCGGAGTCGGCGGCGCGGCTGCGCACCCATCCGCCGGGGGACGGGCCCGGCGTACGGGCCCCGCAGCCCTTCGCCGAGGTCGCGGCGCACGTCCTGGAACGCTTCGTCCCGCTGCGCACCATCACCACCGACGGCCACGAGGGCCCCGGCGGCCCGGCCTCCTCCGAGGCCGTGCGCCGCTCCCAGGCGCTGGTGCAACGGTTCGCCGCCGACGGCATGGTGCAGAACCTCCTCGACGCGGTGCAGTTGCTGCGGCACGCCACCGGGCGCGAGCGGCACCGCGGCGCCGACACCGCGCTGTGGAGCGAGCTGGCGGAGAACCTCCTGCGGCTGTGGGAGCTGCAGGGCGGCCGGGCGCTGCTGCGCGAGGCGCGGGAGGCGGCGCGTACGGCGGCGCAGTCCGGCGAGGCGCGCGCCCGCACCGCGCTGGGACGGGTGCTGCACACCGAGGCGGGGGAGCGGCGCGCGGCCGGTGACGACCGTGGCGCGCTGGACCTGCTGCGCCGCGCCGACCGGGAGTTCACGGCCGTCTGCGCGACCGCCGGGCTGGAGCCGTGGCACGCCCTGGAGATCACCCTGGAGCGGGTCCAGGTCCTGGAGGAGCAGTGGCGCCTCGGCGGCGACAGCGGGCTGCTCCAGGAGACCGTCGGGATGCTGGAGGCGTTCGCGGACGCCTGGCCGTACGACGAGGCGCAGCCCTCGGGGCTGCCGCTGGCGCACGGGCGGGCGCTGCTGCGGCTGGCCGGCACGGCCGCCGACCGGGAGCAGGCCGCGGCCTACGCCGAGCAGGCCGCGGCCTCGCTCACGCACGCGGCCGACGCGATGGCCGCCGAGGGCGCGCCCGAGAACGCCCGGCTGTGGGCCCGGCTGGACCTGACCGACGCGCTGCTGATGCTCACCGGCACCGCGCTGGAGCGGGCCGGGCAGTTGGTCGGGGACATGGAGGCGGCGGCGCAGGGGCCGGACGAGCGGGCCGCCGTGCTGGTGCGCGCCGCCCGGCTCGCGGTGCGCCGCTTCGAAGCGGATGGCGACGCTGCGCACTTGGCGGAGGCCGACCGGCGGTACGAAGCGGCCTGCCGCGCAGTGCCACGGGACCGCGAGGGCTACGGCGACCTGATCGAGGAGTGGGGCGACGCGCTGATGCGGCGGGCGCGCGAGCCCGGCGGCCGGGCCGTCATCCACCGCACGGTCCGGGTGCTGCGGGACTGCCGGATGGAGACCGCGGCCGGCGATCCCCGGCTGGCGCGCCGGCTGCTCACGCTCGGCCGTGCCCTGCTGCTGCGCAGGACCGACGACGACCGGGTGGACCTGCGGGAGGCCGAGCATCTCTTCGGGCTCGCCGCGCAGTCCGCCGCCGACCCGCTGGTCCGGGCGGAGAGCTGGCTGGAGCTGGGCGGCACGCACCGGCTCGCGCACCGCCGCTCCGGCCTGGACGCGCAGCTCGAACAGGCGGCGGACGCCTACCGCCGCGCCGCCGACGCGGCGCGCGCGGCCCAGGAGGGCGCGGCGGACCCGGACCCCGCCGTACGGCTCCGCGCCCGTGCGTACCACCTGCGCGGCGAGGCGTACGAGGACGCGCGGCGGCCGCGTGCCGCGCGCGACGCCTACCGCCTCGCCCTGGAGGAATGGCGGCGGCTGCCCGACGAGGGCGGCCCCGCGGGCCGGGAGACCTCGCGCCGGCTCATGGACATCGGCGGGTGACAGGCGGCAGATTGGAACATGCGTACCAGCGGGGGCAGTTGGCGGAAAGGGGTAAGGCGATGAGCGCGAGCCGCAAGGACACGGAGGCCGGGCAGACGGCGGCGGCCGGGGCCACCGTGCCGCCGGCCGGTGAGCTGCCCGAGCTGCCGGACCTGCTCGCCATGGATCTCGCGGAGCTGCGGACGGTGGACCACCCGGTGCTGTCGGAAGTACTGGAACGGATACGGACGCGCATGGACGAACCCACGGAAATGCTGTGGGGATTCAATGCCGCCTTCTGACGCGAACCTTCCGAAGTGAATCGCTGCCACCCGAACAATTTCGGTCGTCGGTGCCGGGGGAACCGGACACCGGCGATCGCGGCCGGTTTGGTCACACCGTCCCGCAGGGATACTCCGCCTCGGACCGGCGACGGGGGCCGTCCCTGCGCGGACCGCGGCTTGGGGGGTGCGGACGTGGCGCAGCAGACCGTACGGGACACGGGCCCGTCGGCGGCGGACCGGCCGGACGTCCCCTCCTGCCACCCCTTCCGGCAGTTCATCCTCAAGGTGCACGGCCACTGCAACCTCGCCTGCCGCTACTGCTACCTCTACGAGGCCGCCGACCACGGCTGGCGGGACCGCCCCGCCACGATGAGCGACGCGGTCGTGGACCGCACCACCGCCCGTATCGCCGAGCACGCCGCGGCGCACGGCCTGCGGCACGCGGCGCTCGTCCTGCACGGTGGCGAACCGCTGCTGGCGGGCGCGGACCGCCTCGGCCGCGCCGTCGATCTGCTGCGCACCCGGCTCCCCGGGGACTGCGCCCTGCACCCCACCCTCCAGACCAACGGCACCCTGCTCACCCGCGCCCGGCTGCGCACCCTCGCACGCCACGGCACCCGGGTCGGCGTCAGCCTCGACGGCGGGCTGCCCGCGCACAACACCGCGCGCGTGGACCACGCCGGGCGCCCGGCCTGGAGCCGCGCCGTCCGCGGCCTCCGGCTGCTCGCGGAGGAGCAGCCGGACGCGTACGCGGGCATCCTCGCCGTCGTCGACCCGCGCACCGACCCCCTGGAGACCTACGCCTCGCTCCGCGCGCTCCGCCCGCCGCGCCTGGACCTGCTGCTCCCGCACGGCAACTGGACAGCGCCGCCACCGGGCCTCGCCCCCGGCCCCGACCGCCCCACC
>NZ_NHSG01000319.1:0-32925 GCF_020024005.1 Streptomyces purpurogeneiscleroticus | reverse complement strand
GGGTGGCGGGGTCCGGTACGGGGGCCGCGGAGAGGAGGGCCTGTGTGTACGGGTGCAGGGGGTCGGCGAAGAGCTGAGCGGTCGGGGCCTCCTCGACGATCCGGCCCAGGTACATCACGGCGATCCGGTCCGCCAGGAACTCCACCGCCGCCAGGTCGTGGGTGATGAACAGGCAGCCGAAGCCGCGGTCCCGCTGCAGGTCGGCGAGGAGGTTGAGGACGGATGCCTGGACGGAGACGTCCAGTGCGGAGGTCGGCTCGTCGGCGATCAGCAGGTCCGGGGCGACGGAGAGCGCGCGGGCGAGGGAGATGCGCTGGCGCTGGCCGCCGGAGAGCTCGTGCGGGTGCCGGTCGGCGTGTTCGGGGCGCAGCCCGACCTGGCCGAGCAGCTCCTCGACGCGGGCCCGGAGGCCGGACTTCGGTACCAGGCGGTGCAGCCGCAGCGGCTCGGCAACGATCTGACCGATCGTCATGCGCGGGTCGAGCGAGGACGAGGGGTCCTGGAAGACCAGGTGGACATCGGTACGCAGTGGGCGCATGGCGCGGCGCGAGAGGTGGGTGATGTCGGTGCCCTTGAGGGCGATGCGGCCGCCGGTCGGCTCGTCGAGGCGGACCACGCAGCGGCCGACGGTGGACTTGCCGCTGCCCGACTCCCCCACCAGGCCGAGCACTTCGCCGCGCCCGATGGTCAGGCTGACGCCGTCCACGGCCCGTACGGTGCCGCCGCCGGTAGTGAAGTGCCGCTCCAGGTCGCGTACTTCCAGTACGGAGGCGCCGTCCGCTGCGGCGGAGCGCAGGGCCGGTATCTCGTGTGCGGTGCTCATCGGGCAGCCTCCTCGTGTCCGGCGGCGGGCGTGGCCGCGGGCTCGGTGACGGGGTGCCAACACGCCACCTGGTGACCGGAGTCCGGTGTCAGCGGCGGCCGCGCCGCCCCGCAGCGCTCATTCGCGTGTGCGCAGCGGTCGGCGAAGGTGCAGGCGTCCGGCTGGGCGGTCAGGCTCGGTACCAGTCCGGGGATCTCCGGCAGCCGGCGCTTCCCTTCCTGGCCCGGCCGCAGTACGGCGCCCAGCAGGCCGCGCGTGTACGGGTGCCGGGGCGCGGCGAACAGCTCGTGGGCCGGGGCCTGTTCGACGGCCCGGCCCGCGTACATCACCAGCACCCGGTCCGCCGCGTCGGCGACCACGCCCAGGTCGTGGGTGATGAGGACGAGGGCGGTCCCCAGGCGTTCGCGCAGCGACCGGAGGACTTCGAGGATGCCGGCCTGGACGGTGACGTCCAGCGCGGTGGTCGGCTCGTCGGCGATGAGGACGGCCGGGTCGCAGGCCACCGCGATGGCGATCATGACGCGCTGCCGCATCCCGCCGCTGAGCTGGTGCGGGTACTCCGCCACCCGGCGCTCCGGCGCGGGGATGCCGACGAGCGCGAGCAGTTCGACGGCCTTCTCCCGGGCCTCCTTGCGGGTCAGGCCCTGGTGGCGGCGGAGTACCTCGCCGATCTGGCGGCCGACGGTGAGGACCGGGTTCAGCGAGGTCATCGGCTCCTGGAAGATCATCGCGAGGTCCTTGCCGCGGACCTTCGTCAGCTCCTTCTCCTCCGCCCCGGCCAGCTCCCGGCCGCCGAGCCGGACGGACCCGGTGACGGTCGCGGTCGGCGGCAGCAGGCCCATGACGGCCATGGCGGTGACGGATTTGCCGCAGCCGGACTCGCCGACGACGGCGAGGACCTCGCCGGGCGCCACGTCGTACGAGAGGGAGTCGACGGCGTGCACGGTACGGGTGTCGGAGCGGAAGGAGACGGACAGGTCGCGGACGCTCAGTACGGGCGCGCCGGACGCGCCGGAAGCGGTGCTCATCGGGTGCCTCCGCGGGGGTCGAGGATGTCACGCAGTCCGTCGCCGAGCAGGTTGAAGGCCAGCGTCGCGGCGACGATGGCGAGGCCGGGGAAGACCGCCATCCAGGGCGCGGGGCCGAGGAAGGGCTGGGCGCCGGCGAGCATCACGCCGAGCGAGGGGGCCGGGGGCTGGACGCCGAGGCCGAGGAAGCTGAGCAGCGCCTCGCCGATGATCGCGGCGGGGATGCCGACGGTGGCCTGGACGATCAGCGCCGAGGTGGCGTTGGGGAGGATGTGCCGCGCGAGAACGGTGCCGTCGCCGCCGCCGTTGACGATCGCGGCGCCCACGTAGTCCAGGTGTTTGAGGCGCAGCGTCTCGGCGCGTGTGATGCGGGTGACGGCCGGTACCTGCGAAATCCCGATGGCGAGCGTGGCGTTGAGCAGCGACGGGCCGAGGACGGCCGCCAGTCCCACCGCGAGGACGAGGAAGGGGAAGGCGAGCAGGGTGTCGGTGAGCCGGGAGACCGCGGAGTCGGCGTACTTGCCGTAGTACCCGGCGGCCAGGCCCAGCGGTACGCCGATGAGGAAGGCCAGTACCACGGCGAGCAGGCCCACCTGCATGGACGCGCGGGCACCGTGGATCACCCGGGAGAGCTGGTCGCGGCCGAGGTCGTCGGTGCCGAGCCAGTGCGCCCAGGAGGGCGGCGCCAGCGCGGCGTCGAAGTCCGGCGCTGCCGGGTCGTACGGGGCGAGCAGCGGGGCGCAGAGGGCCGCCAGTACGAAGACGGCGGCGATCACGGCGCCGGTGAGGGCGAGCCGGTTCCTGCGCAGGGCGCGCAGCCGGGTGCGCAGGGTGCCGGGGCGCGGAGCCGTGACGGGCGCTTCCGGGACGGCCGGCACGTCGACGGTGTCCGGGGTGGCGGTCATCGGGCGCCTCCGAGCCGGATGCGCGGGTCGATGACCGAATAGAGCACATCGACCGCGAGGTTGACGAGGATGTAGGCGGCGGAGGTGCACAGCACCACGCCCTGGAGCATCGTGTAGTCGCGGGTGAAGACCGCGTCGATGGTGAGCTTGCCGAAGCCGGGCAGGACGAAGATCTGCTCGGTGACGACGGCGCCGGAGATGAGGTGGCCGAGCTGGAGGCCGAGGACGGTCACCACGGTCACCAGGCTGTTGCGCAGCGCGTGCCCGCCGATGACCTGGCGTCGGGAGAGGCCCTTGGCGCGGGCGGTGCGGACGTAGTCGGCGGAGAGGCTGTCGAGCATCGCGCCGCGCGTCTGCCGCATCACGACGGCCGCGAGCCCGGAGCCGAGGACCACGGCCGGCAGCACCATGCGCCGCAGATTGTCGACCGGATCCGTGCCGAAGGGCACGTAACCGGATGCCGCGAAGACCGGTACGGCGATCGCGAAGGCGAGGACCAGGACGATGCCGAGCCAGAAGGTGGGGACGGACAGCCCCAGCAGGGCGATGGCGTTGGCCAGCCACTCGGTCGCCCTGCCGCGCCGCACGGCCGCCAGGACGCCCGTCCCGATGCCGAGGACGACGGCCAGGAGGAGGGAGAGCGCGGCCAGTTCGAGGGTGACGGGCAGGGCGCTCAGGATCGAGTCCAGGACGGGGAGGCCGGTGCGGGCCGAGGTGCCGAGGTCGCCGGTGAGGGCGTGGCCGACGAACCGCCCGTACTGGATCACGATGTTGTCGTTCAGCCCGTACGCCTCGCGGATCGCGGCCAGCGCCTCGGGGCTGCGCTCCTCGCCGGCCAGCGCGAGGGCCGGGTCGCCGGGCAGCGCGCGGATGCCGGCGAAGACGACGACGCTGACGAGGAAGAGTGTGATGACCGATTGCCGGAGCCGGGTGAGGAGGTATCTGCTCATTGGGTGCACCCCGCATTCATGAAGCGGTTCATCGGGCGAACCCCGCATCCTTGACGCGCACCAGGCCGTCGCCGTAGACCCGCACGCCCGCCACGTCCTTCCGTGTCACGACGTAGTTCTTCTGCCGGTAGAGGTAGATCAGTGCGTACTGGTCGCGTATACGGTCGGCGAGTTGCGTGTATACGCGGGCGCGGCCGGCCCGGTCGGCGGTGGTGCGGCCCTCGGCGATCAGCCGGTCGATCGACGGGTCGGAGATGCCGTACGTGTTCATGGCGCCGGCGGTGCCGACGAAGGAGGCGATGTTGCCGTCCGGGTCGAGCCGCCCGGACCAGCCGCTGACGTACGCGTCGAACTGCCCGGCGTCGGTCTCCTCCAGGAGCGTCGCGTACTCCATGGGCCGCAGCCGTACGTCGAAGCCGGCCTCGCGGGCCATCGCCTGGATCACCTGGCCGAGGCGGCTGTCCTCGGGCGAGGTGGAGACCTTCAGCTCGATCGGCACCGGGAGCTCGACGCCCGCCTCCTTGAGCAGCTTCTTCGCGCGCGGCAGATCGCGCTCCGGGCAGCCGGCGGCCCCCGGCGCGATGGCCGACTCCGGCGAGACGGGGCCGCAGGCCGGCTCGTACATGCCCTGGAAGACGACCTTGTTGATCAGCTTGCGGTCCAGGGCGAGCGCGAAGGCTTCGCGGACGCGCGGCTCGCGGGCGAGCACCGTGCGCAGCTTCCCGGGCTTCTCCCCCGTCCCGTGCACGTTGCCGATGTTGAAGCCGAGGCCCTGGTAGCCGAGCGAGGGCGAGTTGAAGAGCTGGAGCTGCGGCTCGGTGAGCGAGCTGCGCACCTCCACCGGGCCCATCTGGTCGCCGACCTGGACGTCACCGGAGCGCAGATTCGCCAGCCGGACGCTGCCGTCGGTGATGGTCTTGTAGACGACGCGGTCCAGGCGGACCTTGTCCGCGTCGTAGTACCGGGGGTCCTTCGCGAGCACGATCCGGTCGCCCGCGACGCGTTCGACGTACTTGAACGGGCCGACGCAGGACGGGTGGTTGGTGAAGTTCTTGCCGTACTTCGCGAGCGCACGCGGGGACATGACCATGCCGGCGCGGTCGGCGAGCACGCCGGTGAGCGGGACGTACGGCTCCTTGAGGCGGATGCGGACGGTGTACGGTCCGGCAGCCTCGGCCTTGACCAGCGGGCCGAGTTCGGTGGCGCGGGCGGAGCCGGGGAGGGTGCGGTGGCGTTCCAGGGAGCGGGCGACGGCGGCCGCGTCGAGGCGGGTGCCGTCGCTGAACGTCACGCCGCGGCGGACCGGGACGGTCACGGTCCGGCCGCCGTCGGAGGTCTTCGGGAGGGCCGCCGCCAGCTGCGGCACGACCTTCCCCGCGCGGTCGGTGTCGTACAGCTTCTCGCACATCCCGGCGAAGACGGTGCGACCCACGAGGGTCTGCGCGAGGGTCGGATCGAGCTTGTCGGGGTCGGACTTGAGGGCGACGGTGAGCGTGCCGCCGTCCCGTACGGGGCGCGGGTCGGTCATCCGGACCTCGCCCACCTCGGTGGCGGCGGAGGTGAGCGACCCGCACCCCGCAGCACTGATCATCAGCCCAACTGCCAAGGGAACAGCAGCTCTTCGGCGCACGTGCCCTACCTCCCGAACGACCATCTGGAACGAGAACGCATCACGAACGATCACCAGGAACGAATGCAGCAGACCGTATTTCGCATACAGATGACCGGCAAGAGGCCGCCCCTGATCTTGGGTAAGTTTCTGGTTACATCTAAATAACTGCGCCCGGTAACCGGGCTCTGCGTACCCTGGCGGCATGAACAGCCCCCTGGTCGCGATCCTCAGCGGCGCCGGGATCTCCACCGACTCCGGCATCCCCGACTACCGCGGGCCGAACGGGGTGTGGCGCCGCGACCCGGACGCCGAGAAGCTCGTCACGTACGCGTACTACATGAACGATCCGGAGATCCGACGCCGGTCCTGGCTGATGCGGCGGGACGGCCCGGCGCTCCGCGCACGGCCGAACGCCGCGCACGAGGCCATCACCCGCCTCGACCGCTCCGGCGTCCCCACCCGAGTGATCACCCAGAACGTCGACGGGCTGCACCAGCTCGCCGGGATGCCCGGCCGCAAGGTCCTGGAGCTGCACGGCACCGCCCGTACCGCGGTCTGTACCGAATGCCGCGCCCGGACGCCGATGGCCGACGCGCTGGCCCGGGTGACCGCGGGCGACCCGGACCCCGCGTGCCTCGACTGCGGCGGGATCATGAAGTCGGCGACCGTGATGTTCGGCGAGAGCCTGGCCCCGGAGGTACTGGGCGCAGCGGTCACAGTGGCGAAGAACTGCGACATCTTCCTCGCGGTCGGCACGAGCCTCTCCGTGCAGCCCGCCGCCTCGCTCGCGGGACTGGCCGCCGAGCACGGAGCTCGCCTGGTCATCGTCAATGCCGAGCCGACCCCGTACGACGCGCTCGCCGACGAGATCGTCCGCGAACCGATCGGCGAGGCGCTGCCCCGGCTGCTGGCTGCTTTGCACCCGTGACCACCGACGGGCTTGCCCCCCTTTGACGGGGAATGCCGGTGACGGCGTTACGGTTGTCCGGGCGGCCGGCCGGTCGGACGGCCGCGGAGACGTGGAGGGTGAGCGCCGTGCAGAGCAGGCATCACGGTGAGTACAAGGTGCCCGGCGGCAAGCTGGTCGTCGTCGATCTGGAGATCGCGGACGGCGTGCTGCGCCATGTCCGTGTCGCCGGGGACTTCTTTCTGGAGCCGGACGACGCGCTTCTGAAGATCAACGCGGCCCTGGAGGGCGCGCCCGCCGACACCGGCACCCGGGGCCTGGCCGACCGCATCGAGGCCGCGCTGCCCGAGGGCGTCGCCATGATCGGCTTCACCGCCGAGTCGGTCAGCGTCGCGGTCCGCCGGGCCGTCGCCCAGGCCACCGACTGGACCGACTACGACTGGCAGATCATCCACGAGCCGCCGCAGGCGCCCGCGCTGCACATGGCGCTGGACGAGGTACTGACCACCGAGGTCGCCGAGGGCCGGCGCCCGCCGACGCTCCGCGTCTGGGAGTGGGACCGCCCCGCCGTGATCATCGGCAGCTTCCAGTCGCTGCGCAACGAGGTGGATCCGGCGGGCGCGGAGAAGCACGGCGTCACGGTCGTCCGCCGGATCAGCGGCGGCGGCGCGATGTACGTCGAGCCCGGCAACACCATCACGTACTCGCTCTGCGTCCCCGAATCCCTGGTCCACGGCCTCACCTTCGCCGAGAGCTATGCCTATCTCGACGACTGGGTGCTCGGGGCGCTCGGCGACATGGGCATCAACGCCTGGTACAAGCCGCTCAACGACATCGCGACGGACGCCGGGAAGATCGCGGGCGCGGCCCAGAAGCGCGTGGTGGCGGGCTCCGGCGCTGTCCTGCACCACGTGACGATGTCCTACGACATCGACGCGGACAAGATGGTCGAGGTGCTCCGCATCGGCAAGGAGAAGCTCTCCGACAAGGGCACCACCAGCGCCAAGAAGCGCGTCGACCCGCTCCGCCGCCAGACCGGCCTCCCCCGCTCCGAGGTCATCACCCGCATGATCGCCTCCTTCCGCGCCCGCTACGGGGGCACGGACGGCACGGTGACGGACGAGGAATGCGCGCGGGCCCGCGAGCTGGCGGCGGGCAAGTTCAGCGACCCGGAGTGGACGGCCCGGGTGCCGTAGGCGCGACACCCGCGCGACGGTCGGCTGCGCGCGCCCGTGGACAGGCCGGGCGCGCGCCCGTAAAGGTCATGGCCAGAAACCTTCACGCACGACCCGCGGTCAGCAGAAGGGACGCCAGGACGACACCTTGCGGCCCTGAGGGCAAGCGACGCTGATGTATGCGTACCGGAGGGCGAGGAGAGCTGGTCTACGCCGGTGCGCCGCGCCGGGTTCCCGCCACTGCCCGCAGGACGTCGACCAGCGCCGCCACCGTGGGCCGGCACTCGGCGGAGGAGCGGAACACCACGACGATGTGGCGCTCGATCCGCTCGCGCAGCCGCACCACGTCGAAGTGCGAGGAGCGGAGCCTGAGCATCAGGTCCGTCACCGTACTGACCCCGATGCCCGCCTCGACCAGGGCCAAGGTGGCCGCGGTGTCGGTCACTTCGTGCCGTACGTCGGGCTCGATGCCCGCCCGGCGGCAGGCGGTGCGCACGGCGCGACCGTAATAGCTGTCGGCCGACGGCAGGATCCACCCCAGGTCCTGGGTGTCGGTCAGCGACACCTCGTCGCGGCCGTCCATCGATCCGGCGGGCACCGCCAGCGAGAACCGCTCCCGGTACAGGCGCAGCATGCGCAGCGCGGGATCGCGGCGGATGGGCACGTCCGGGTAGTCCAGGCCGAGTGCGAGATCCACGCCGCCGGACGCGACGGCGTCGTACACCTCGTCCACGTCCATGTCGCGGCTGTGCACCGTCAGTTCCGGATGAGCCGTGCGCACCCGCTGCAGGGCCGGCGGCAGGATCTCGGCCGCCGCCGTGGCGAACAGGCCGACCCGCAGCACCCCGGAGATCTCGTTGCGGCTGCGCTCCAGCGCCTCGACCGCCTCGGCCTCCGTGGACAGGATCCGCTCGGCGTGCCGGGCCAGCGTCCTGCCGGCGTCGGTCAGTTCCACCCGGCGCCCCACCCGGCACAGCAGCTCCATCCCGGTGGCCTTCTCCAGCGCGGCGATCTGCTGCGAAACCCCGCCGGGCGTGTACCCCAACGCCCGGGCCACCGCGGTGATGGTGCCGCGCCGGGTCAGCTCCACCAGGGACCGCAACTGGGAACTCGTCCAGTCCATGGAGAGAACCTAACCGTATAGAGATCCTGACAGGTCGGGCGCACGAACCATTCATAGACGTCAACGGTCCGGGTACTGCACGATGACGGCCAGACAGCTGATCAGCACTCTTCACCTTGCACTGAGCCACGCACGAGCCATGCACGGAAGGGATCGGCGCCTTGTCCACCTTCTCCTCCTCATCTGCCTTCCGCACCGTTCCGCCGACAGCCGAGGTCGTGATCATCGGCGGTGGCGTCATGGGCACCAGCACCGCGTTCCACCTGGCCGAAGCCGGAGTGCGCAACATCGTCGTGGTCGAACGCGGCGAGCTCGGCAGCGGCAGCTCGGGCAAGCCCATCGGCGGGATACGCGCCCACTTCTCCGACCCGCTCAACATCGAACTCGGCAGCCGGAGCCTGCGCGCCTACCAGGACTTCCCGCGCCGCCCAGGTGCCAACATCCGCCTCGACAACGTCGGTTACCTCTTCCTGCTCACCACCGATGAGCAGGCCGCCGGCTTCGAGAACAGCGTCCGGACCCAGAACAGCCTGAACGTCCCCAGCCGCATGGTCACCCCCGAAGAAGCCCGCCGGCTGTGTCCGTACGTCAGTACCGAAGGGCTGGTGGCCGCCGTCTTCTCACCCACCGATGGCCATGCCCGCCCCGGACTCGTGGTGCAGGGGTACGCGGACGCCGCGGCCCGGGCCGGCGTCGCCTTCGCCACTCACACCGCGGTGACCGGCATCGACGCGTCGGGCGACCGGGTCACAGCCGTACACACCGACCGGAGCACGATCGCCTGCTCCACCGTCATCTGCGCGGCCGGCGCCTGGTCGGGGCGGATCGGCGACATGGCAGGCATCGACCTGCCCGTACGGCCGGTACGCCGCCAGCTCGCCTTCACCGAGCCGCTGACGCCCCCGGCGCCCCGTATCCCCTTCACGATCGACTTCTCCTCCTCCGCCTACTTCCACAACAGCGACGACGGACTGCTGTTCGGCCTGGCCGATCCGGACGAACCGGACGGCTTCGACACCACGTGGACACCGGAGTGGCTCGGGCTCTTCCGGGACGTCGTACGGCACCGCGCCCCCGCGCTCGCCGGCATGAAGACGGTCGACGGCTGGGCCGGACTCTACGAGAACACCCCTGACCACAACGCGCTGATCGGACGCTCCGGCGAGCTGCACAACTTCCTTTACGCCACCGGATTTTCGGGCCACGGCTTCTTGCAGGCCCCCGCCGTCGGCGAGATCGTGCGCGACCTGTACCTCGGCCGCACGCCGTTCGTCGACATCTCCCCCCTCAGTGCCGACCGCTTCCGGTCAGGGGCCGGGATCCGCCCCGAAGCCCATGTGGTGTGACCCCTCGTGCGAAAGGCAGACCCTTCCATGATCAATCAGTGGCAGCTACGTGCCGCCTTCGCCGCCCGCCTCTCGGACATGTACGGACGCGAGGTACCCGCCTACACCACGCTCGTGGACGTCTCCCGCGAGGTCAACGAGGACGTGCTGCGGGCGCAGGGCGCCGACGCCGAACGGCTCGGCTCCATCAGCCGGGTGACCGCGGAGCGGCACGGCGCCATCCGCGTCGGCACCCCCGGCGAGATGCAGCAGGTCGCCCGCATCTTCGGCGCCCTGGGCATGCATCCGGTCGGCTTCTACGACCTGCGGGAAGCCGCCGCCAGCGCCGTGCCCGTCGTATCGACCGCGTTCCGCCCCGTCGACGGCGAGGAACTGGCCCGCAATCCCTTCCGCGTCTTCACCTCGATGCTCACCCCCGCCGACCCCCGGTTCTTCGACCCTGAACTCCGCTCCCGCCTGGAGACGTTCCTCGCCGGACGCGAACTGTTCCCGCCCGAGCTGCTCGCCCTGGCCGACCGGGCGGAGGCGGCGAAGGAACTCCCGGACGCCGAGGCCGAACGCTTCCTGCAGCTCGCCGTGCGGGCTTTCGAACTGTCCACCGAGCCGGTCGACAAGACCTGGTACGAGACCCTGGAGAAGGTCTCCGCCGTCGCCGCGGACATCGGCGGCGTACGCAGCACCCACATCAACCACCTCACCCCGCGCGTCCTCGACATCGACGAGCTCTACCGGCGCATGACCGACCGCGGCATCGAAATGATCGACACCATTCAGGGGCCGCCCGCCTGGAAGGGCCCCGACGTACTGCTGCGCCAGACGTCCTTCCGCGCGCTCTCCGAACCCCGCCCCCTGCGCCTTCCGGACGGCAGCGTGATCAGCGGCGCGCTGCGGGTGCGGTTCGGCGAGGTGGAGGCCCGTGGCATCGCCCTCACCCGCGAAGGCCGGGCCCGTTACGACCGCCTGCTCGGTCTCCTCGACGAGCGGGCGACCCGCGATCCCGGCGCCGACCGGGCCGAACTCGCCCGCGCACTGTGGACCGAGCACCTCCCCGACACCGAGCAGGCGCTCGCCGCGCAGGGCCTGGCGTACTTCACCTACCACCTCGCGCCCGACCGCCCGCGGGACGGCAGCCACCCGCCCACCGGCATCGGAGACCTTCTGGAGCAGGGCTGGGTACGCGCCGAACCCCTCGTCTACGAGGACTTCCTGCCCCGCTCCGCCGCCGGCATCTTCCAGTCCAACCTCAGCGACGGGGGCTCCAGGGACAACGACCGGGCGGGCGTCGCGTACGACAGCGACTGGCTCTCCGGCGCCATCGGCCGGGAGGTCCTGGACCCCTTCGCCCTGTACGAGCAGCAGCAGAACCGGTCCATCGCCCGAGTCGCCAGGGAATTGGCACTCGACGGCGCGCTCGGTTGATGCCACCTCAACTCCCTCACCGGATAAGGAGCATCATGACCACTCCCGCCGCCACCACCCTCCCCACCACCGAAGACCTGCGTGAGCGCGCCCGTACCGCCCTGGGGCGGGTCGGCGCCACCGTCCCGGAAGGCACCGGCCTCCAGGCCCGTTCGCCCCTCACCGGCGAGGACCTCTTCGGGCTCAGGGCCACCACCGCCGCCGGGACCGAGGAAGCCGTCACCGCCGCCCGCGCGGCCTTCCTCACCTGGCGCACCACCCCGGCTCCCCGCCGCGGCGACCTCGTGCGCCGCCTGGGCGAGTTGCTGCGCGAGCACAAGAGCGACCTGGCCGACCTCATCACCATCGAGGCGGGCAAGATCCGCTCGGAGGCGCTGGGCGAGGTCCAGGAGATGATCGACATCTGCGACTTCGCGGTGGGTCTGTCGCGCCGGCTCTACGGCCGCACCATCGCCTCCGAGCGCCCCGGTCACCGCCTCGCCGAGACCTGGCACCCCCTCGGCGTCGTCGGCGTCATCTCCGCCTTCAACTTCCCCGCCGCCGTCTGGTCCTGGAACACCGCGGTCGCCCTGGCCTGCGGCGACACCGTCATCTGGAAGCCGTCCGAGCTCACCCCGCTCATCTCGCTCGCCTGCGACCGGCTGCTGGACCGGGCCGCCGAGGACGTCGGCGCCCCGCGCGATGTGCACCGGCTGCTGCTCGGCGACCGCACCGTCGGCGAGCGGCTGGTGGACGACTCCCGTGTCGCCCTCGTCAGCGCCACCGGCTCCACCCGCATGGGCCGCGAGGTCGGCCCCCGCGTCGCGGCCCGCTTCGGCCGCAGCCTGCTCGAACTCGGCGGCAACAACGCCGCGGTCGTCGCCCCCTCCGCCGACCTCGACCTCGCCGTCCAGGGCATCGTCTTCGCCGCGGCCGGCACCGCGGGACAGCGCTGCACCACCCTCCGCCGCCTCATCGTCCACCGCGACATCGCCGACACCCTCATCGCGCGGCTGACCGCCGCGTACCAGAAACTCCCCATCGGCAACCCGTTCGACGAGACCACGCTCGTCGGCCCGCTCATCTCCCCCGCGGCGCTCGACGGCATGCAGGACGCCGTCGCCCGGGCCCAGGCCCAGGGCGGCAAGGTCCTCGCGGGCGGCAACCGCCGCCTGGCCGACGCCGCGCCCCGCGCCGCGTACGTCGAGCCGGTCATCCTCCGCGTCGACGACCAGACCGACGTCGTACGCGCGGAGACCTTCGCTCCCATCCTCTACGTACTGACCTACGACACCCTCGAAGAGGCCATCGCCCTGCACAACGACGTCCCGCAGGGCCTCTCCTCCAGCATCTTCACCCGCGACCAGCAGGAGGCCGAGCTCTTTCTCTCCGCCGAGGGCTCCGACTGCGGCATCGCCAACGTCAACATCGGCACCTCCGGAGCGGAGATCGGGGGCGCCTTCGGCGGCGAGAAGGAGACCGGCGGCGGCCGGGAATCCGGCTCCGACGCCTGGCGCGCCTACATGCGCCCGGCCACCAACACCATCAACTACTCCAGCCACCTCTCCCTCGCCCAGAACGTCAGCTTCCTTTAGCTCAACTCACTCCCCTCTCTTCCGCACAGACCCCATTACCCCGAAGATGGGTGCGCGTTCCACGCGTTCCATTAGCCTCTCCCCGACACACCGGCCACGGGGCGCCGGTGTCCCGTTCGCGGGCGGGAGAGCACTCCATGGGGGAGGAGTCCGTGCGTGACGATCTGGGGTTCGAGAAGTTGCTCGGCGAGGAGGGCTTCTTCTCGCACCTGTTCGGACGGTCGCCGTCGGGCGGCGGGCGCGAGCTGCTGTACGGCCCCGACCTTCCGGTAGTACTGCTCACCGGTGGCCCCGGCATGGGCAAGGGGCGGCTGCTGCGCGCGGTGCGGGACCGGTTCGCCACCAAGGTGCCGGTGATCTATCTGGACACCGGCTCCCCGGTCCACGCGGACCGGGCGGAGCCGGAGCCGGGCGCCCGCTCGGATGCGACCGAGGCCCTGGCCGAGGTCGCCCGGCGGCTGTGCACCTGGCAGGGGACGGGCGGCTCGTTCGCGTTCCCGCGGCTCTTCGCGGGCCTCGCGGTGATAGCGACCGGCGCCGCGGAGGGCACCCCCGAGGCGGTCGCGACGGAGGTCGAACGGTACGAGGAGCTGCCCCAGAGGGGGCGCCTCCGCGGCCTGGGCGGCGGCGACTTCTGGCGGGGCGTGATCCGCGGGAGCATCCGGAACCTGCTGACGACGCTGTCCGGGCAGGGGCTCGACCCGTACTCGGCGGCGGTGAGCAACGCGCTGCTGGACGCCCTCTTCGAGCGCCTGGCGCCCCGGGGCAGGGTGGAACTGGAGCGCATCTACGGCGCGTATCCCGGCGCCGCCGGCCAGCCCAAGCACGGACTGAGCAATCTCGCCGCCGACTTCCAGGCCGGCGGCGAGGCACGGGAACTGGCCGAAGGCTTCCTCTTCCGTGCGCTGCGCGAGGACCTGGAGGCGGCGTACGCCTCGGTGGTCGGCCGGCTGAGCAGGGTCGGCCGCCCGGGGCTGCTGCTGGATCACGCGGTGTCGCCCCTGGGCGAGCGGCTGCTGCGGGCCGTGCTCGCCGACCGCCGGAGCGGGCAGCGCGACCGCGTGGTGATCGTGGGCACCGCGCTCCGGGCGGACGGCGGCGCCTTCCTGCACGGCGGCCTGCCGCCGGAGGAGGTGGTATCGCCGGCGGAGTTCCGGCCCGCCAACGGCGGTCCGCCCGCGTGGTCCCGGCGCACGGACGCAGGCCCTGACCGGGCGCCGCTGGCCGACGGCGTACTGCTGCTGCGGATGCCGTTCCTCACCGGCGACCAGCTGCGCCAGGAGACCGAGCGCCGGCAGACGCGCGCCGAGCCGGAGGGCGGCGCCAACCGCCGCCGCATCGACGCCGCCGTGGCGCGGCTGAGCGGCGGACGGCCGCACACGGTGATCCGGCTCGCCGCGGCTGCCGCGGCCTTCCGGATGCCCGAGGACGCCAACGACCGGGACCTGCTGGCCGCCCCGCTGCTGCTCCCCGGCGACGGCACCACCGAGCGGCCGGTGACGGAAGTACTGCTCCAGGAACTGATCCTGGACCAGCTGCCGGTGGGGCTGCCGAGCGAGCACCGCGACCAGTGGCTGGACCTGCTCACGCATCTGTCGGTGGCGCACGACGAGGAATGCGCGGACGTCCTGCTGAGGCACCATCAGGCGGGACGGGTCCATCACCTGACGGTGCATCATGTGTCGCAGCTGCTCACCGACACCGGGTGGCCCAGCTGCGAGCGGCACTTCATCGGGGACTTCGGGCTGCGCCAGATGCTGGTGCACCGGCTGTACGGACTGCGCCCCGGCGCCGCCGCCTGGTACGCCGACCATCACCTGCTGCGGGACCACTACGCGCTGCGCGCGGCGGCGGGTGAGGAGGCGTCGGGCGGGGCGTTCCGGTCGGTCACGGCACACCGCATGAACCACCATCTCGTCTCCGGCGGTGCGGACGACGTGGCCCGCCATCTGGCCGCCACGCTGCCCGGGCGGCCCGAGGAGTGGTGCGCGGAGCTGCTGGAGATCGCTCAGGCACCGTACCCGGGCAGTGCGGACGCCCGGCGGGAGCGCGCCCAGGGCCTGGTGCCGGTGGACGGACCGGCGCTGCGGCGCACCGTCGACCAGCTGCTGCACGCGGTGTGGCTGTGCGAGGAGCGGACCAGGCCGACCGGAAAGGAGACGGCCCGCACGCTGGCCAAGCTGCTGGAACTCCTCTCGATCATGGAGTTCGACGGCGCGGGAAAGCTCAGCAGGACGGCGACCCACTGGAGCGGCCTGGCGGCGAACGAGCAACCGTTGCTGCGCTGCACCTGCACAGAGCAGCTGGGGCGAAGGAGATAACGGGGATGCCCATCTGGAAGAAGATCCTCTACGCGCTGCTGGGCGTGGGCGCGCTGGCCGGGTGTGTGTGGCTCGCGGTGCTCATCACCCACAAGCTGGACACCTGTACCGAAGGCATCGAGCGGGTCGGCGACGAGTGCATCGGCGTCAACGGCGAGGGCTACGACTTCGGCACGCCGGAGATCCGGGACGTGGCCCGGGCCATCGCGGCCCAGAACAAGAAGATCGACGGCGAGCCGCACGTCACGGTGGCGGTGATGCTGCCGCTCCAGTCGGACCGGGCGGCGCTGCGCCGGCAGATGCGCAGCGACCTCCAGGGCGCGTACCTGGGACAGCGGCAAGCCAATGAGGGCGAGGGCGAGCCGCCCAAGATCCGGCTGGTGCTGGCCAACCCCGGGCGGGACTACAAGCAGCAGGAGAAGGTGGTGGACACCCTGCTGCGGATGGCCGACTCGCCCACGGACCGGCTGCGCGCCGTCACGGGCTTCAACCTCAGCCTCGGTACCACCGAGAAGGCCGTCAAGCGGCTGACGCAGCACAAGATCCCGGTGCTCGCCTCGCGGATCAGCGGGGACCGGATCGCGAACGAGGACCGGACGGACGGGACGGCGAAGCTGCGGTTCCCGGGCCTCGCCCGGATCATCCCCACCAACCACGACGCGGCCCAGGCGCTGGCCAACTTCAACGGCGAACGGGGCCGGGAGAACCGCCGGACCGTACTGGTCTACGACCAGCGCAAGGACGGCTACAGCGAGTCGCTGGCGAAGGCGTTCAGCGGGATAAAGGAGAAGGGCCCGGCCGGCCCGGCCGCGATGCCCTTCGAGTCCCCGGCCATCGACGAGGCGGGCTCGACCGGCAACCGATTCGCGCAGACGGCCAACAACATCTGCGATTCCGGCGCCGACACCGTGTACTTCGCGGGCCGCACGCTGCACCTGCGGATCTTCGCGCTCAAGCTCGCCCAGGTGGACTGCAAGAACCGGCACTACACCATCGTCAGCGGCTCCGACGCCGCCTCGCTGCGGCAGGACATGACGGAGCAGAACTGGGCCCAGCTGCGCGGCGCCGACGGCGAGCCGAAGGTGACGGTGCAGTACGCGGCGCCCGCGCATCCGGACGCCTGGAGCACCGAGCTGGCCGACTGGCACCGGAAGTGGGAGGCCGACCACAAGCGCAAGCCCACCGAGGCGGAGCTCCCCCAGTACCTCACCGAACCCCTGGCGGCCCTGGACACCCTGAAGAAGCGGATCGAGAGCACGCGCGGCGAGGGCGTGCGGCTCGGCTCCGAGCCGAATCTCCAGGACTCCCGGACGATGCTGGTGTACGACGGACTCATCACCATCGGCAAGGCGCTGCACCAGGCACAGAAGGGCGGCGCCGAGGCGGTACCCAGCCGTGAGGACGTCGGCAGGCAGTGGTCGCTGCTCCAGTCCCGCCACCGCGTGCGGGGCACGAGCGGTCTGATCTGCCTGACCAGCGGCGGCAACGCGTACGACAAGCCGGCCGCGGTGGTCCGGCTGGACCCGGGCCGGAAGGGCCTGGGCCAGCTGAAGTTCGTCGGCCTGGGCTGGCCCACGGGCCAGGAACAGCCGAAGAACTGCGTGATTCCCAGCAGCGCTCCCTAGTGCGTGGCAGCGCTCCCTAAGGCGTGTCCGAGGGGTCTCCGCGGCGGCGGGCCATCAGTGCCGTGTACAGCACCAGTGACGCGCCGAGGCCCACCGCCCAGCCGTAGTCCGCGAGGGGACGGAGGAAGGGGAGCAGGCCGTCGGCGGGGAACGGGCCCTTCCCCGGCGCCGAGTAGGAGCCGCCGACCGCGAGGAGGCCGCCCACGGCGAAGGCGAGGACGGCCCGCCAGTTCCAGCCGGCCGAGTACCAGTAGCGGCCGCCCGGGCGGTAGAGGTCGGCGAGGTCGAGGACAGTGCGGCGGATGATCCAGTAATCCGCGATCAGGATGCCGGCGACGGTGCCGAGGAGGCCGCCGACCACCCCGAGCCAGGTGAAGATGTACAGCTCGGGGGTGGCGGTGAGCTTCCACGGCAGGACGAGGACGCCGATCACGCCGGTGATCAGCGCGCCGCTGCGGAAGGTGAGGAAGCGCGGGGCGAGGTTGGCCAGGTCGTACGCCGGGGAGACCACGTTGGCCGCGATGTTGACGCTGATCGTCGCGACGAGGACCGTGACCAGCGCGAAGAGCAGGCCGAAGACGCTGTCGGCCTTGCCCGCCAGGGCCACCGGATCCCAGATCGGCACGCCGTACACCGCCTGGGAGCCGGAGGTCACCAGGACCGAGAGCAGCGCGAAGGCCGTCATGGTGGTGGGCAGTCCGAGCGTCTGCCCCCAGACCTGGGCCCGCTGTCCGGCGCCGAAGCGCGTGAAGTCCGGGATGTTGAGGGAAAGCGTCGCCCAAAAACCAATCATGCCCATCAGGGACGGGAAGAAGACCGGCCAGAAGTCCGTGCCCCAGCCCAGGGTGCCCGGCTGGTCCAGGAGGGGGCCGAGGCCGCCCGCCTTCGCCGCGATCCAGGCGAGCAGGGCCACGGCGCCGACCAGGACGAAGGGCGCCGCCCAGTTCTCGAAGCGGCGCAGGGTCTCCATGCCGCGCGCGATGATGGCCAGTTCGAGCGCCCAGAAGACCGCGAAGCAGAGCCACAGGGTCCAGGGATACCCGGCGACGGGCGCGGCCTTCTCCCACCCCCCGCCGAAGATCTTGCCGAGCAGGATGTAGATGCCCTGGCCGCCGATCCACGTCTGGATGCCGAACCAGCAGCAGGCGACGGCAGCCCGCAGCAGCGCGGGGAGGTTCGCCCCGCGCAGTCCGAAGGACGCGCGGGCCAGCACCGGAAACGGGATGCCGTACTTCGGTCCCGCGTGCCCCGTCAGCAACATGGGAAGCAGCACGATGACGTTCGCGAGGGCGATGGTGAGGACGGCCTGTCTCCAGTCCATGCCCAGCGCGACCAGGCCGGAGGCCAGCGTCCAGGAAGGGATGTTGTGAGCCATGCCGACCCAGAGCGCGGCGAAGTTGTAGGTGGTCCAGTGGCGGTCGGCGGCGGGCACGGGAAGCAGGTCGGCGTTGGCGAAGCGGCCGTGGGCGGGTATCGCGTCCGGTGGCAGCTCGACCCGGCCGTCCGGGTCCGGCCGCCCGTCGCCCCGGCTGTCCGCCGGCACCGTGGGCGTGTTCACTCCCCCGCCAGCGTCGGAATGATGTGCTCGCCGTACGCGTCGATCGTGGTTTCCTTCGCGTCGTGCATCGCGTACAGGGCGAACTGGTCGACGCCCAGGGCGCGCAGGGCGCGGAGCTTTTCGAGGTGGGCCGCGGGCGTGCCGAGGAGGCAGAAGCGGTCGACGATCTCGTCCGGCACGAAGGCGGTGTCGGGGTTGTCGGCGCGTCCGTGGTGCGCGTAGTCGTAGCCCTCCCGCGTCTTGATGTACGCGGTCAGCTCCTCGGGGACCATGCCGGAGTGCTCGCCGTACCGGCTCACCAGGTCCGCGACGTGGTTGCCGACCATGCCGCCGAACCACCGGCACTGTTCGCGGGCGTGCGCCAGGTCGTCGCCGACGTACGCGGGCGCCGCCACGCAGATGGTCAGCGCGTCCGGGTCGCGCCCGGCCTCGGTGGCCGCGTCCCGCACCGCTTTGACCATCCACTCGGTCAGGAAGGGGTCGGCGAGCTGGAGGATGAAGCCGTCGGCGAGCCGGCCGGCCATGGCCAGTGCCTTGGGCCCGTACGCGGCCATCCAGACGGGCAGCTTCCCGTCGCGGACCCACGGCAGCCGCAGCGGCTTGCCGTCCACCATGGCCTCGCGGCCCTCGGCGAGGTCGCGGATGACGGGAATGGCCTGGCCGAGGCGGGCGAGGGTGTTCGGGCGGCGGCCGGCGACCCGCATCGCCGAGTCGCCGCGGCCGATGCCGCAGACCGTGCGGTTGCCGTACATCTCGTTCAGGGTGGCGAAGGTGGAGGCGGTGACCTCCCAGGTGCGGGTGCCGGGGTTGGTGACCATGGGGCCCACGATCAGCCGCTCGGTGTGTTCGAGGATCCGGCCGTGGATGACGAAGGGCTCCTGCCAGAGCACGGCGGAGTCGAAGGTCCAGCCGTAGCGGAAGCCCTGCCGTTCGGCGCGGCGCATGAGCCCGACCACGGCCGAGCCGGGCGGGTCGGTCTGCAGGACGACTCCGAAGTCCATCGCTTCAACTCCCTGCTATAGAGCCGGTGATGACTGACGTCCCGGGTGAGGGCCGGTGCGCCCGGGTCAGGAGAGGTACTGGGAGGTGGCCCGCGGCACGTACTGCCCGTGCCCCGCCCGTCCGGTGAACTCCCGGCGCTCGATGACCACTTCACCGCGGGAGAGCACAGTCTCCACCCGACCGGTCACCCGCCGCCCCTCGTACGCGGAGTAGTCCACGTTCATGTGGTGGGTTTCGGCCGACATGATCTGCTCGGCGTGCGGGTCGTAGATGACGATGTCGGCGTCGGCGCCGGGCGTGATCGTGCCCTTCTTCGGATACAGCCCGAACATCCGGGCCGGCGCGGCGCAGGCGATCTCGATCCAGCGGCGGCGGCTGATATGGCCGTCCAGCACCGCCTGGTGGAGCAGGTCCATGCGGTTCTCGACGCCGGGCATGCCGTTCGGAATTTTCGAGAAGTCGCCGCGCCCGAGCTCTTTCTGACCACGGAAACAGAAGGGGCAGTGATCGGTGGAGACGACCTGAAGGTCATTGGTACGCAGCCCGCGCCAGAGCGCCGCCTGGTGTTCCCGCGGCCGCAGCGGCGTACTGCAGACGTATTTGGCGCCCTCGAAATCGGGCTCGGCGAGATTGTCGGTGGAGAGGAAGAGGTACTGCGGACATGTCTCCCCGAATACGGGAAGCCCTTTGTCGCGGGCCTGCGTCAGTTCTGCGACGGCTTCCTCGGCGGACACATGGACGACGTAGAGCGGCGCCCCGGCCACCCTGGCGAGCTGAATCGTACGGTGGGTCGCCTCGGCCTCCAGCAGCGTGCGCCGCACCTCACCGTGATAGCGCGGATCGGTCCTGCCCTCGGCCAGCGCCTGTTCCACGAGTACATCGATGGCGATGCCGTTCTCCGCATGCATCATCACCAGCCCACCGTTCCCGGCGGCCCGCTGCATAGCACGCAGAATCTGCCCGTCGTCGCTGTAGAACACTCCCGGGTAGGCCGTGAACAATTTGAAGGAGGTCACCCCCTCCCCCACCAGCAGGTCCATTTCCTTGAGGGTGTGCTCGTTCACGTCGGAGAGGATCATGTGGAACGCGTAGTCGACGGCGCACTGCGCGTCGGATTTCGCGTGCCACTGGTCGAGGCCGTCGCGCAGCGATTTTCCGCGGGACTGCACGGCGAAGTCGATGATGGTGGTCGTGCCGCCCCAGGCCGCCGCCTGGGTGCCGGTCGCGAAGGTGTCGCTGGAGGCGGTCCCGCCGAACGGAAAGTCCATGTGCGTGTGGGCGTCGACGCCGCCCGGGATGACGTACTTGCCGGTGGCGTCGATGACCCGGTCGGCCGATTCCGACCAGCCGAGCGCGTATTCGGGGCCGTGCGCGGCCAGTGCGACCACCCGGCCGCCCTCGACCAGGACATCGGCATGGATCTCGTCGGCGGCGGTGATGACCAGCCCGCCGCGGATGACCGTACGACTCACAGTCCTGCTCCTTCCGCCGACCCTGACACCGCGTCACGGCCGTTCTACACACGTAGAGTGCGGCCGGATTCACAGACGGTAGAAGCATGACACCCGGGCGGGCAATACCGGCGCCACTGTCCCGCCGGAACGAGTGCGCCGCTCCGGCCCACTCTCCCCCCTCACCCGTTACGCACGGTGAGCAGTGAGTGCGCAGTGTCATAATCCCGGCCTCGGAGTGCACACCCGCCCATCTGCGGCAAAGATGGAGAAACACCGTGAGGCGCGAGGAGGCGGCATGGACAAGCAATCGCGGCCCGAGCCCGAGGATCTCACCACTCCGGACCGCAGCCTGCACAGCGGTCCGTCGGCCGACGCCACCCCCGAGGACCTGGTCATGGCCACCGGGCGTGACCTGACGCCCAAGAATCTGGAGTGGGCACGCCGCAAACTGGCCGCCGAGGGGCAGGCGGCAGTGGAGAAGATCCTGCCCTGAAGAGCCGCGACGGCCCGCCGGCACCACACCGGCGGGCCGTCCGCGCGTTTCAGGCGAGGCCGTCCGCGCGCCTCGGCCGACGGCGTCCGCGCGCGTCAGCCGACGGGCTCGGGGCGCGGGACCCGGATTGCCGAGGTGCCGAGGCCGGTGGGGACCGGTGGGCGCCACCCGCCGGCCGCGTCGGGGCCGCCGGGCCGCTCCGGCCGCTCCGGCCGCTCCGGAGTGTGGTGCCGGACGAGGTCCGACTCCTTGTAGCGGTGGCAGTCGTAGTGCCACTTGAGGATGCCGGACATCCAGTCGCCCAGCTCGGCGATGTAGGTGCCCAGGTCCTTCCTCGCCTCGGCGCCCAGGCCGAAGTCGTCGTAGAGCACCGGTAGTTCGTACGCCACGATGTGCTCGAACTGGTCCAGCCTGCTGTTCATGAGGTCGTCGACGATGCGCAGCCCGGTCGGGTAGTCGACGTCGAAGAAGTTCTGCACGACGAGGATCGCGTTGTGCACCTCGCCCTCGTACTCGATCTCCTTCTGGTACGAGAAGACGTCGTTGAGCAGGCAGGCGTAGTCGATGACGGCGTTCTCCATGGCCCGCCACGGCCCGCTCTCGTAGATCTCGGCAGGCACGGTGTTGCCCTGGTTGATGCGGGACAGGGTCAGCGTCATGTCGGAGCCGAAGGTGTGGCGCCGCATCTCGATGTAGTCGACCGGGTCGGGGATGCGGTTCTGCACCATGTTGTCCAGCTCCCAGAGCCAGCTCCTGGTCATCACCCGCACGGAGTCCCGGAAACGGCGGCGGCTCTCCGGGCTCATCGGGCCCGCCGTGCGCTGCCACAGGTCGGCGAGGCCGCGCTCCAGCGCGTGGGTGGCCGGCGGGGCCGGGGTGCAGTCCAGCGGCATGCAGGCCGCCAGCCGCTCGTCCATCGCCTTGGCCCCGGCCAGGTCGCCGCGGCGCCCGAAGACCACGGGGTAGTAGTCGTCGCCGTACGTCCCCCAGGCGAGCCATGCGGAGCTGAGGTCGAGCTCCTCCAGGGTGGCGTCCGGGTCCAGCCCTGCGGCGCACAGCGGCAGGTCGTAGTCGAGGAGCTTCTCCTCGGTCCAGACGCCCGAGCCGGGGATGCCGGGCTGCTCCTCCAGGATGCCCATCCGGTGGGCCCACTCGACGATGTTCTTCCGGGAGGTGTCCAGGTGCGGGCAGAGCTGACCGGGCAGCGGCTGTCTGAAGTCCGGCAGCCGGGAGGGGCCGACCTTCTGGAACGGTACGTGCGTGAAGGTGCGGGCGCGCGCTGCCTCGGCGCGCGCCGTGGTCGGCGCCGTCGGCGTGACGTCCAGCGCGGCCAGGCCCAGGGCGCCCAGCGGCAGCGAGAAGAAGCGCCGCGGGGCCTCGGCTGCCGCGCCCTCCCCCGCGCCGTTCATGTACCGGCTGGAGACCATGTGCCATTCCTGGCCGCCGGACTGCCAGTCCTGCAGGCCCTTGACGTACGCGAGGACCCTGGCCTGCTCGTCCGGGGTGAGCGCGAACTCGGTGAAGAGCGGCTGCAGTTCGGTGAGCGCGGTGTGCTCGAACTGCTGGAGGCGTGAGGTCAGCAGGTCGTTGACCGCGTCGGCGGCCTCCTGGGTCGAGCAGTCCAGGAACCGCTCCAGGACGAGGATGCCGTTGCTCAGCTCGCCCTCGTCCTCGACCTCGCGCTGGTAGGAGAAGATGTCGTTGCGCAGGTGCACGGCGTCGGAGAAGGCGTCGCGCAGCACGCGCAGCGGCCGGGAGGCCGCGATCCGGTCGGGGACCTCGGCCTTGGCCGCGTACTCGATCAGCCCGGCCGACCAGGGCGCGCCGCCGACCTTGCGGCGCATCTCGATGTACTCCACCGGATTCGACACCCGGTGGGCGTTGATGTTCGCCAGCTCCCAGAGGGATTCGTTGAGCAGATTGACCGTGCTCTCCGAGAAGCGCTCGCGCCAGCCCGGGGACATCGCGGGGACCGTGCGGGCCCACAGGTCGGCGAGGCCGGCCTCGACCGGGTTGGTCGGCTCGGGCATCCCCTCCGCGAGGTCCATCGGCATGAAGGCGGGCAGCCGGTCGAGGTACGCCTTGCCGCCCTTGCGGTCGCCGGAGCGCTTGAAGGTCTCCAGGAAGTGGTCGTCGAAGAAGAAGACCCAGACGTACCAGTCGGTGACCAGGGCGAGATCGTCGGCGGAGCAGTCGGGGTGGGTGTAGGCGCAGAGCAGTGCGTAATCGTGCGCGTCGAGGTCCCGCTGCTCCCAGATCCCGGACCCCTCGAGCATCTTCATCTCGCGCGCCCATTGACTGCTGTGCGTGCGGGCCGCTTCGACGTGTGGGTTCAGGCGCGCCGGATACGGCGTGTAGAAATCCGGCAGTTGGAAGGGCTGTGTCACGATCCCCGGCCTTTCTCGACGGTGCCGGGGGGCGGGCAAGGCGGGCACCCTTGCGGATGCCCGCGCCCCCCGGCGTGCGTCCGGGAACTACCCAGCCGGTGGACCGAAAAGCGGGATACCGGAGGAGTCACCCGGACGAGTGATCGAAAAGGTGCCGTACCGGGTGCCGGTTCAGCGCACGTTGATCGCGGCCCAGGCGGCGTTCACGGCCTGGTACTCGGCGCTGGAGGCACCGTAGAGGTCGCTCGTCGCCGAGAGCGTGGCGGTGCGGGCGGCCGCGTAGTTGGTCGTGGACGTCATGTACGTGGTGAGCGCCCGGTACCAGATCTTCTCGACCTTGGCGCGGCCGATGCCGCTGACCGCCTTGCCGTCGTAGGTCGGGCTGTTGTAGCTCACGCCGTTGATGGTCTTGGCGCCGCTGCCCTCGGAGAGCAGGTAGTACCAGTGGTTGGCCGGGCCCGAGGAGTAGTGGACGTCGATCCGGCCCAGGTCCTTGGACCAGTAATCGCGCGAGACGCCGTCCTTGCTGGGCTTGTCCATGTAGCGCAGCGGGGTGCCGTCGCCGTTGATGTCGATCTTCTCGCCGATGAGGTAGTCGGCCGCGTCGCTGCTGTTGTTGGCGTACCACTCGACGGAGGTGCCGAAGATGTCGGAGGTGGCCTCGTTGAGGCCGCCGGACTCGCCGCTGTAGCGCAGGTTCGCGGTGTTGGAGGTGACGCCGTGGCTCATTTCGTGTGCCGCCACGTCCAGGGAGGTGAGCGGGTTGGCGTTGCCCGCGCCGTCCCCGTAGGTCATGCAGAAGCAGCTGTCGGACCAGAAGGCGTTGACGTAGTTGTTGCCGTAGTGGACGCGGCTGTACGCGCCCACGCCGTCGCCCTTGATGCCGCTGCGGCCCAGCACGTTCTTGTAGAAGTCCCAGGTGGTGGCGGCGCCGTAGTGGGCGTCGACGGCGGCGGACTGGCGGCCGCCGCCCCAGACGTCGTCGGCGTCGTGGAAGAGGGTGCCGGTGCCGGAGGTGCCCTGGTTCAGGTCGTAGGTCCGGTGGCCGCCGCGGGCGCCGTCCTTGAGGTCGTAGCCGGACCCGGTGGACGTGGTACCGAGGGTGACCGTGCCGTTGTAGTCACCGGTGCCGGTGCCGGTCTCGATGCGCTCGTCGGCGAAGAGCTGCTTGCCGGTGGCGGCGTCGGTGACGACGTGCAGTTCGCTGGGGGTGCCGTCCTTCTGGACGCCCTTGACGACGGTCTCGTAGGCGAGGACGGGCTTGCCGGTGGCCGCCCAGATCACCTTGCGCGGGGCCTGCGGCGCGTCGGTCTTCGTGTTCTTCTCGGCCGCCGAGGTCTTCAGCGCGCTCTTCTCGGCGCTCGCCGCGGGCAGTTCGGCCGTGGTCGTCGGCACGGCTATTCGTGCCTTGACCGCCTTGGTGACCTTGCGGTCGCCGTTCTTCTTCTCGTGCACGACGAGGTCGCCGCCGAGGACCGGCAGGCCGTCGTAGGTCCGCTCGTAGCGGGTGTGCACGGTGCCGTCGGCGTCCTTGATGACGTCCCGGGCGACCAGCTTCTCCTTGCCGCCGAGGCCGATGGCGCGGGCGGTGGCGGCGGCGCCGGACTGGGCGTCCTGTACGGCCGCGGCGCGCTGGCCCGGCGACAGGGCGACGGCGCCGGCCTCCCGGTCGCTCTGAGCGCCGGCCGGGGCGCTCTGGACGCCGAGCACGACCGTGGCCGCCGAAGCGACCAGGGCGACGGCACGGAGGGCGGACTTACGTCTGTGGGCAGAGCCTCTCACTCGGTCTCCTTGGTACGGGGCCGCGGGGTGGCGGCCCGTCGAGGGGGGTGGACGGCCATGGGTAGCGGCCGCCCGCTCATACGAGTCGTACGGAGTGGTGCGGGTGGTGCGAGGCGGAGCACGGACCGCGCGAACACGCGCGGAACCAGACCCTCCTGTTGTGAAGCAGCAGTTGGGCCGGAGAGAGCGTGCCACTTCCTGACCGTTTCCGACAGATAAGCAACGAGAATTTGACCGCCCGTTATCCGTACAGCGATCACCGCGCCACGGTCACCTGCTCCGCAGACGCTGCCCCGTGGGCGAGTCCGGACGGTCCAGGAGGCCCCGCGGCGCGCCGCTGAACAGGACTTCGCCGCCGCGCCTGCCGCCCTCCGGGCCGAGGTCGATCACCCAGTCCGCGTGCCGGACGACGTCCATGTCGTGCTCGATGACCAGCACGGTGTTCCCGGCGTCGACCAGCCGGTCCAGCAGCGCCAGCAGCCCGTCCACATCGGCCCTGTGCAGCCCGGTCGTCGGCTCGTCCAGGACGTACACCCCGCCGGTGCGGTCCAGGTGCGTGGCGAGCTTGAGGCGCTGCCGCTCGCCGCCCGAGAGCGAGGACACCGCCCGGCCGAGCGGCAGATACCCGAGGCCCACGTCGTTCATGGCGGCCAGCGGGGCACGCATCACCGGCTCCCCGGCCAGGAAGTCCCGGGCCTGCTCGGCCGTCATGTCCAGCACGTCGGCGACCGACCTGCCCCGCACGGTCATCGCCAGTACGTCCTCGTGGAAGCGCCGCCCGCGGCACGCCTCGCAGGTCCGGGTGACCGGGTCCATGAACGCCAGGTCGGTACGGATCTCGCCGCGGCCGCCGCAGGTCCCGCACGCGCCCGCGGAGTTGAAGCTGAACAGGCCGGGCGCGACGCCGTGCGTACGGGCGAAGAGCCTGCGCAGCGGGTCCATGAGGCCGAGGTACGTGGCCGGGGTGGAGCGCGACGATGCCCCGATGGCGCCCTGGCCGACGACGATCGCCTCCGGGTACCGCGCCGGGAGCGCCTCGGTGGCCAGCGTGCTCTTGCCCGAGCCCGCCACCCCCGTGACGGCCGTCAGCACCCCCGTGGGCACGGCGACGGACACGTCCTTCAGGTTGTGCAGCGTCACGCCCTCCAGGGGCAGCAGCCCCGCGGGCTCCCGGACCGCGGCCTTGAAGCCGGCCGTGCGGCGCAGCGCGCGGCCGGTCGCGGTGTCCGCCTCCTTGAGCCCCTCGACCGTGCCCTCGTACACCACCCGGCCGCCGTGCGTGCCCGCTCCGGGGCCCATGTCGACGACGTGGTCGGCGACGGCGATGACGTCCGGGTCGTGCTCGACCACCAGGACCGTGTTGCCGTGGTCCCGCAGCCGCAGCAGGAGGGTGTTGAGCCGCGCGACGTCCCTCGGGTGCAGTCCGATGCTCGGCTCGTCGAAGATGTACGTCATGCCGGTCAGGCTGGAGCCCAGGTGGCGTACGGTCTTCAGGCGCTGGCCCTCGCCGCCCGAGAGGGTGGCGGTCTCCCGGTCCAGGCTCAGGTAGCCGAGGCCGATGTCGACGACGCGCTCCAGGGAGGCCACGGCGCGCGCGGCGACCGGCCCGCCCACCGGGTCCTCGATGCCCTTCAGCACGGCGATCAGCTCGTCCGCCTCCAGCGCCGTCATCTCCGCCAGGGTCAGCCCCGCCACCTGGGTCTTGCGGGCGGCCGCGGCCAGCCGCGCGCCTCCGCACTCGGGGCAGACGTCCTCGCGCACGAAGCGGCGCACGGCGTCCCGCAGCCGCTCGCTCAGCCCTGAGACGTCGCGGTTGACGTACTGCCGGTGGAAGCCGACCACCAGCCCCTCGTACGAGTTGTCGTTGCGGGCGCGGGCCCGCCGCACCTTGCGCCCGGTGTCGTCGTACAGCAGCAGCTCGCGCTCCGCTTCGGTGTACTCGGCCAGCGGCTTGTCCGGGTCGAACAGGCCCGTCTCCGCGAACATCTGCCACCAGGCGCTGCCCACGCCGACCATCGGCAGCCGGATCGCCCCCTCGTTCAACGACTTCGTTCGATCCAGGGCCCGTTCGAGATCCAGGCGCACCACCTTGCCGAGCCCGTCGCACTCCGGGCACATCCCCGCCGGATCGTTGAACGAGTACGCGGACGCCTCCCCCGCGCTCGGCGTGCCGCAGCGCGAGTACAGCACCCGCAGCATCGGGTGGATGTCGGTCATGGTGCCGACCGTGGAGCGGGCGTTGCCGCCGACCGGGCGCTGGTCCACCACGACCGCCGGGGAGAGCCGCTCGATGGTGTCCGCCTTCGGGCGCTCGTGTTTCGGCAGGCGGTTGCGCACGTACCAGCCGAAGGTCTCGCCGAGCTGCCGCTGCGACTCCACGGCGATCGTGCCGAAGACCACCGAGGACTTGCCGGAGCCGGAGACCCCGGTGAAGACGGTGAGCCGGCCGCGGGGGATCTCCAGCGTGAGGTCCTTCAGGTTGTGCTCGCGGGCCCCGGTGATGCGGATGCTGTCTGTCGCCATGCCTCGCACGGTAGGAAGGAAGCAGGACAGTCCCTGTCCTGCTTCGCTGCCACCCTGGAGGGCGTGAGCGCGCCATGAGTGACACCCCGGCCCGGCTGCTGAAACTGCTCTCCCTGCTGCAGACCGGGCGCGAGCACACCGGGCCCGAACTGGCCGGCCGGCTCGGCGTGTCCGAGCGGACCGTCCGCCGGGACGTCGGCCGGCTGCGCGACCTTGGGTACCCGGTGGACGCGACGATCGGCGCCGTCGGGGGCTACCGGCTCGCCGCCGGTACGGCCATGCCGCCGCTGCTCCTGGAGGACGACGAGGCGGTGGCCATCGCCATCGGGCTGCACGCGGCGGCGGGCGGCGCGGTGACCGGTGTGGCGGAGACCTCGGTGCGCGCCCTGGCCAAGCTGGAGCAGGTACTGCCCGCCCGGCTGCGCCGCCGCGTCGCCGCCCTCCAGGAGGCCACCGACCCGCTGTACGGGCTGCTCACCGCCGGCGGCACCCCGCCTGCCACGGACCCCGCCGTACTGGGCGTACTGGCCGCCGCGTGCCGCCGCCGGGAGCGGCTGCGCTTCACGTACGCGGCGCGCGACGGCGCCACCGGACGGCGGCACACCGAGCCGTACCGCCTGGTGAGCGCCGACCAGCGGTGGTACCTGGTCGCGTACGACCTGGACCGCGCGGACTGGCGGACGTTTCGCGCCGACCGGGTGCGCGAGCCGCTGGCCACCGGGGCGCGGTCCGCAGAGCGCGCGCTGCCCACCGAGGACGCGGCGTCCTACGTCGCCGAGTCGGTCACCGGTCACCGCGCCCGGCACCGCGCGGTGGTGATCCTGCACACCTCGGCCGAGGACGCCGCGCGGCGGGTGCCCCCGGGCGGCGGGGTGCTGGAGCCGCTGTCCGCCGACCGCTGCCGCCTGCTGACCGGCGGCGACGCGCTGGACTGGCTCGCCTTCCGACTTGCCCTGCTGGACGTTGCGTTCGAGGTGCAGGAGCCGCCCGAGCTGATCGCGTACCTGCGGAAGCTGGGCGGCCGGATGGTGGCCGCGGCGGGCGGCCACCATCCCTGAGAGCCCGTGTCGGAATCCGACCGTGCGGGCGGTCTACCAGATCGCGTCGACCCACTCCGGGTGGTCGATGAACGGGTTCCGGTTGTGCTGGTACTTGTCGAAGATGACCTGGTTGCGGTTCTTCTCGAAGTCGTCCGGCGGGTCCTGCTCGCTCCAGGTCTTCAGGACGCTGAGCCGGCCGATGGCGGGCGCGGAGCCGTTGTCGACCTGGTCGTTGGGCTCCAGGTCGGCGAAGCCGTCGTCCCCGTCGTAGCGGACGGCCATGTAGAGGATCATGCGGGCCACATCGCCCTTGACCGCGTCGCGGGGCTCGTAGGAGTCGTCGTCGGTGTAGTTGCCGGGCGCCTCGCCGACCTCGCTGCCGCCGTTGTCGAAGTCCTTGTTGCCGCGGGTGCTGTTGACCGAGACATCGGTCGGGCGGAGGTGGTGGATGTCGGTGCCGGGCCCCGTCGAGGTGCCGAAGTCGCCGTGCGACTTGGCCCAGACGTGCTCGCGGTTCCACTGGTCGGGGTCGCCGCCGTTGTCGTCCTTGCTCTGCGATCGGCCGGTGTAGAGCAGGATGACGTTCGCGGGGTCCTGGTCGGTGGCCTTCAGGGCGTCCCAGACCTGGTCGTAGCTGAGCTTGCTGACCCCGGAGCTGATGATCGTGTGCAGCGCGGACTTGAGCTCGGGGCCGGTCTTGCCGAGCGCGTCCTTGTAGTACGTGTCGTCGTACGCGGTGGTGTCGTACGCGGTGGCGGTGGTGCGGTGCGAAGGGGCGGGCTCGGGGACCGCGGTGGCCGGTACCTGGACGGCCAGGCCGAGCAGCGCGGTGCCGGTGAGTGCCGTGACGATTCTGCGCCGAGCGGTGGTACGGGATATGTCCACGAGTGGTGTCCTCTCCCCCATGCGCGTGGGCCGGCCCGCGGAAGTGTGGGGGGTGCGGGCCGAGGCCGGCCGACGGTCTGTCGGCCGCAGGCATGCTGCCACTCCGGCATCACCACGGTGTGACCTTTGCGGCATGAAGGCGTGTCAGAAGTGTGGAGATCTACGGGTGTAGAGCGCCACAAGTGATCAGAGGACCGGGCCTGCCGCCCCTCAGGGGGAGATCTCCGCCAGTTGCGGGAACGTCTGGGAGAGCAGGACGCACAGCAGCGAGACGAGCACCGCGGCCGCGATCACCCCGAGGCAGCCCAGCACGTCCCGCAGCGTGCTCGCGAGCGGGCCGAGACGGGAGCGGAGCGGATGGTCGCGCAGCGGGAGCGGGCGGCTGCCCCGGGACACACTGGACATGCCTCAGTGTCGCCGGACCCCGTCGCACCGCCGTTCGTTTTCGGCTCGGCCACGACGGGGCACGGAGTGCCGCGACCAGGGGGTATGACCCGGCTGCTCACATGTTGATCATGTGGCCGGCGAGCCCGTGCACGGCCTCCTTCACCGCCTCGCCCAGCGTCGGGTGTGCGTGGACGTTGCGGGCCACTTCATGGACGGTCAGGTCCCACTGCTGGGCCAGCGTCAACTCCGGCAGGAGTTCGGTGACTTCGGGGCCGATGAGGTGGGCGCCGAGCAGTTCGCCGTAGCGCGCGTCGCTGAGGATCTTCACAAAGCCGACGCTGTCGCCGAGGCCGTGCGCCTTGCCGTTCGCGGTGAACGGGAACTTCGCGACCTGGACGTCGAAGCCCTGCTCACGGGCCTGCGCCTCGGTCCACCCGAAGCTGGCGATCTGCGGCTGGCAGTACGTCGCACGCGGGATCATCACGTAATCCAGCTCCATGGTCTCCGCGTCCGCGATCGTCTCGGCGGCGACGATGCCCATGGACTCGGCGGCGTGCGCGAGCATCAGCTTCGCGGTGACATCACCGATCGCGAAAATGTGCGGGACGTTCGTACGGCAGCGGCCGTCCACGTCGATGGCGCCGCGCTCGGTGAGCCGTACGCCGGTGTTCTCCAGGCCGTAGCCCTCGACGCGCGGCTGGAAGCCGATCGCCTGCAGGACCTTGTCCGCCTCCAGCGTCTGCCGCTGCTCACCCGTGCTGACGTGCACCTTCACGCTGCCACTGCCGTCGTCGTCGATGGCCTCGACGCGGGTGGAGGTGAGCAGGTCGATACCCAGGCGCTTGTACCGCTTGGCCAGTTCGGCGGAGACGTCGGCGTCCTCCAGCGGCACCAGCCGGTCCAGGAATTCCACGATCGTGACGTCCACGCCGTAGTTGCGCAGTACGTACGCGAACTCCACGCCGATCGCCCCGGCGCCCGCGATGACGATGGAGCGGGGCAGCTCGTCGCTGAGGATCTGCTCCTCGTACGTCACCACCCGCTCGCTCAGGGAGGTGCCCGGCAGCAGCTTGGTGGTGGCCCCGGCGGCGATGATGCAGTGCGTGAAGGTGACCGTCTCCGAGCCGCCGTCGGAGAGCGCGACCTGCAGGGTGTTCGGGTCGGTGAAGGTGCCGCGGCCCTCGTACTGCGTGATCTTGTTCTTCTTCATGAGGTAGTGCACGCCCTTGACGCGCCCGTCCGCGACCTTGCGGCTGCGGGTGAAGGCCGCGCCGTAGTCGAAGGTCACCGCACCGCTCGCCTGGATGCCGAAGGTCTTGGCCTCCTGCGTGAAGAGGTGCGCGAGCTCCGCGTTGCGCAGCAGGGCCTTGGAGGGGATGCAGCCCACGTTCAGGCAGACCCCGCCCCAGTACTTCTCCTCGATGATCGCCACACTGCGGCCGAGCTGGGCCGCGCGGATCGCGGCGACGTAGCCACCGGGGCCCGCGCCGAGGACGACGACGTCAAAGTGTGCACTCATACGGGCAGCGTAGGTCGGCACCGGTCGTGTGCGCAGGGCGTTGAGGGGACGCCGAGTAGGCCGTTCGGCGCACCGCGTCCGGAAAGGGGGAAGCCCCGGCCAGACGGGGGAAGCCGGCCGGGGCTGGTGTGTGGGGCGCGGCCGCGGATACCGCGGGGGCGCCGGAGTGCGAGGTCAGCGGCGGTGCGTCGCCGTCCCTCACTTCTTTTGAATAGTAAACCATCGTTCGCGGCAGCCGCGAACCGGGCCCGGGGTGGCACCGGGGGACGGGCAGCGCGCCTTCCCGGCCCGCGCAGGGCCGCCGGGCGGCGCCGCGGGGCCGCCATGATCGGCTGGATCCGTCCGCCGTGGGGCGTGCGCCGGTCGCCCTCCGGGTGCCCGCTCCGGCAGCGCGTACGCCCGTGAGCGCCGGTCGCCCCCTGAGGTGCGGGTGTTCACTCCGTCACAGCGGGTCGGCAAACGGGTCCCGGATGGTTGGGGCGTGGGCGAGCGGGAATGACCGCTCCCGTCGGCAGGCCGTGTGGATCGCACCGGCCACGGTGGAGGGGTCGACGCGCTGACCGTACGCCCTCCGCCACCGTCAAGGGAGGGAGTGAGACCCATGAACGCGAACAGGAACCGCGCCGCGCGCGTCGAGTACGCGTTGCCACGGGAGGTCGCGTCGGCCCGCTGGGCCAGGAGGTTGACCAGCGGCTTCCTCGGCCACCCGGAAATGCCCGACGGCGTGTCCGGCCGGGTGGACGAAGCAGTACTCATCGTGTCCGAGCTGGTCACGAACGCCGTGCGGCACGGCAACAGCCGCTGCCGGCTGCGCCTCAGTGCCGCGGCGAGCGGCGTCACCATCGAGGTGCACGACGACAGCCCGCGTACCCCCACCGTCCAGCCGCTCAGCGACGAGGCGGTCGGTGGCCGGGGCATGGCCATCGTGGGACTGCTGTCCCGGCAGTTCGACATCACCGCGGACCGCGGCGGCGGCAAGACCGTACGGGCGGTCCTCGCGGGCACGTGAAGAGCCGTGGACAGCGCATCGGCCGACGCGCCGCACGGCGCACCACCGGGGCCCGGACCCCGCCCCACCACCTCGGCC
>NZ_NHSG01000318.1:0-3474 GCF_020024005.1 Streptomyces purpurogeneiscleroticus | reverse complement strand
GGTCCAGCCGTCCTCGGGACGGTCGAACCACAGATGGACCTGGCCGGTGCCGACGGAGTTCTCGTACTCCCCGTACTGGCGCCCGCGGGCGGTGCAGGCCGCTTCGCCCAGCGCGCCGGCCAGCATCAGGTAGTGGAAGAACTTCGCCTCCGGCTTGTACTTCCAGAAGTCCGGCATGGTGCGCAGCACCTCGTCGTGGCAGCCGTCCTTGAACCAGGCGATGCGCTGCTCGTCGGCCGCGCGCGCCTCGGGGGTGAAGATGTGCACGGGGTCGCTGGCTTCGTGGTCGCGCAGCTGCCGCAGCGGCCAGAAGGTGTGCGAGAGGGCACCGGAGGCGATCACCAGGACCTTGCGGCCCTCGGTGGCGGCGATGCCGTCGGCGAGGGCGCGGCCCAGGCGCAGATGGTCCTCCATGTCGCCGGTCTGGCAGACGCCGATGGAGACCCACTTCTTGTCGGGCAGGCCCTCGCCGAGGTGCTTCCAGAGGTTGATCGTGGCGTAGTAGATGGGCAGGTAGTCGTCGTCGATGGGGGTGATCCAGGTGCCGTGCTTGTCGGCGAACTGGGCGATGTTCGCGGCCAGTTCGGGGTCGCCGGGGAAGTCGTACGGCATCCGGCACATGCCGCGCGGCAGCTCTTCAGAGGTGAAGAGGCCGGCCCGGCGCTGCTGGGCGGTGACAACGAATTCGACGGTGGTGGCCCAGTGCGAGTCCAGGACGACGACGGTGTCGTAGTCGGCGGTCTCGAAGACGTCCTCGCGGAGCCGGCGCAGGCCGGTGACGAGGGTGATCTCCTTGCCCTCGTTCAGCTCCCGCCGGGTCTCCTCCGGCAGCACGATGGTGGGGACATGGGCGAGCAGCCCGGCGCCGACGATCTCACCCATGGTCGCGCCAGCCCTTCGGCGAGGTGACGGTGTTCTTGAGGTCGCAGTAGAAGTCGAAGCTCCAGGTGCCGCCCTCGCGGCCGACACCGGACTCCCGGGAGCCCCCGAAGGGGGCCTGGAGGTCGCGGACGAAGAAGCAGTTGACCCAGACGGTGCCGGCGACGAGCCGTCCCGTGACGCGCTCGGCGCGCTCCCGATCGCCGGTGGCGACGGTCGCGGCGAGGCCGAAGCGGGTGTCGTTGGCGAGCCGGACCGCTTCCTCCTCGGTCTCGAAGGTCTGCAGGGTGAGGACCGGGCCGAAGACCTCCTCCTGGACGATCTCGGAGTCCTGGGCGACGTCGGTGAGGAGGGTGGGCGCGTAGAAGTTGCCGTCCTTGCGGTGTCCGCCGATGACCGCGCGCGCCCCGGCGGCGAGCGCCCGCCGCACGAAGCCGTCGATCTTCTCCATCTGGCGGGGGTGGATGTTGGGCCCGATGTCGGTGGCCTCGTCGCGCGGATCGCCCTGCCGCAGGAGCGCTGCCTTTGCGACGAACCGGCGGGTGAACTCCTCGGCGACCGAGGACTCGACGAGGAGGCGGGTCGCGGCGAGGCAGACCTGCCCGGCGTTGTCGTACTGCTCCACCGCCAGGTCGACGGCGAGGTCCAGGTCGGCGTCGGCGAAGACCAGCAGCGGGGACTTGCCGCCCAGTTCGAAGCTGGTGGGGACGAGGTGGGCCGCGGCCGCCGCGGCGATGGTCTTCGCGGTCGGTACCGAGCCGGTGAAGCTGATGCGGCGCACGTCGGGGTGGGCGACCAGCGCGCTGCCCGCCTCGGTGCCGTAGCCCTGGACGACGTTGAGGACACCGGCGGGCAGGCCCGCCTCGTGTGCGATGTCGGCGAGGAGGGAGGCGGTGAGCGGGGTCCACTCGGCGGGCTTGAGGATCACCGTGTTGCCGGCGGCGAGCGCCGGGGCGATCTTCCAGGTCGCGAGCATCAGCGGCGCGTTCCACGGCGTGATCAGCACGCAGGGGCCCGCGGGGTCCCAGGAGACGTGGTTGGTGTGGCCGCGCCCCGCGGCGGAGCCGCTCGTGTACGTCGTGAAGTCCTCGTGTTCCAGTTTCAGCAGCCAGTCGGCGAAGAAGCGGAAGTTGTGCGCGACGCGGGGCATCACGCCGCGGCGGTGCGAGCGCAGCAGCGCGCCGTTGTCGGTGGTCTCGACGATCGCCAGGTCCTCGATGCGCTTCTCGACGCCGTCGGCGATGGCGTGCAGGATGCGGGCGCGTTCGGCGCGCGGGGTGGCGGCCCAGCCGGAAAACGCCTCCTTCGCGGCGGCGACGGCCACTTCGGCCTCCGTCGCGGTGCCGCGGGCGATCTCGCCCAGGGCCGCGCCGTCGATGGGCGAGACATCGGTGAAGGTGGCGGCGGAGGCGACGCGGGCGCCGCCGATCCAGTGCCGGGTGTCGACGGCGACGCCGGCGACGGTGGTGCGGTGTGCGGTCATGTCCGGTCTCCCAGAGGTCGAAAGGGGGCGGTCACTCGGCGGCGGAGGTGCCGGACTCCAGGAGGGTGCCGCCGTTCCAGACGACGCCGACCTGGCGGTAGTACGCGGCGATCGGCTCGCGGACTTCGAGGCGGGCCAGCTCCTCGGTGGGCGCCTCGAACAGCTCCAGTTCGGCGTCGCCGCGCCAGGCGGGGCCCGCCTCGAAGGACGCGGCGCCGCTCTCGATCAGCTCGTCCAGGGCGAGGCCCTTGCCGGGCTCGATGGCCGGGAGCCAGCGGTGGTGGGCCATCGGGTGGCCGTTGACGAAGCCGTTGGTCCCGGATTCCTCGCGAAGTGTCACGACGGCCTGGGCGAGGCGCCGGTCGGCGGCCGCGAGCGTGGCGCCGAAGCGGGCGCCCGCTTCGATGCGCGGCGCCGGGCCGTAGGGGTGCGGGCGGGTCTGGTGGATCGAGCCGAGCTTCTTCGGGTAGCCCTGGTGCAGCCCGCGGGCGATCGCGAAGTCCTTGTCGACCCAGATGTACACGCAGCGGGAGTACGTACGGCCCTTGTACGAGCAGCGGACGACCGCGAAGGCTTCCTTGTACTGGGCGCGCACTGGGTCGAGGAGTTCTTCCCCCGAGGCGGCGCAGGACTGCCAGTCGGCCCAGATGAGGGCGACGGCGCCGGGGTCCTCCTCGGCGAGGCCGAGCGGTTCGGGCAGCAGCTCGCGGACGCGCGCGGGGTCGGTGCGGTACTCGACGGTGAGGAGGTCGCCGGAGTAGTGCCAGGGGGGCGAGGGGACGAGCGAGGCGGAACCGGTCGCCGTCTTGGGGTGGAAGTAACCGCGGACGCTGGCCATGGTGGTCGGACTCCTTCAGGCGTGCTGGGTGCTGGGGGCCGGCTGCTGGAGCAGTTCGGCGCGGTAACGGGCGGCTCCGGAGGCGGCGGCCGGGCCGCCGAGGGCGAGGACGCCGACCAGCCGGCCGTCGGCGTGGTAGCCCATGACGACATCGCCGTCCGGGTCGCCGGCCAGGACGCGGATGTCGTCCAGGCCGAGGGACGGGGCGCCGAAGGACTGCAGCCGGAAGTCGTGCTGGTCGCTCCAGAAGGTGGGGAACGGCGCGAAGGGGGCG
>NZ_NHSG01000317.1:0-27951 GCF_020024005.1 Streptomyces purpurogeneiscleroticus | reverse complement strand
TCCCGGCTGCGGTGCCCGGTCCCGCGGGCACCGCAGCCGGGACCAGCGCGTCACGCACGAGCTCCGCGAGGTGCCGGGTACGGACCGGTGGCCCCGCCCTCCGCGCCCGGCCGCTCAGGTGCAGCAGACAGCCCGGGTCCGCCGAGACCAGCCAGTCGGCGCCGCTCGCCGCCGCCGTGCCGAGCTTGGTGTCGGCCATCGCCACCGACACGTCGGGGAACTTCGCCGCGAAAGTACCGCCGAAGCCGCAGCAAGTGTCACAGCCGGTCATTTCCCTGACCTCCAACTCCTCGATCCGGGCGAGCAGTTCACGCGGTGCGCGACGCTCGCCGAGCGTGCGGGCCATATGACAGGAGTCGTGGTACGTGACCGAGCCGCGCAGCCGGAGCCGCAGCCCGGCGCCGTACGCCACGACGAACTGGCTGAACTCATAGGTGCGTTGGATGAGCGCGCGCTGCTCCGGAGTGGGCTCGCGAAGCCGGCCGAGATGGTGGTGGAGGAAGGCGGCGCAGGAGCCGGCGGGGGTGACCACCGCGTCGTACGGGGCAAAAATCCGCAGCCAGCGGTCGAGCAGAGCGCCGGCCTCCGTTGGATACCCGGAGTTCAGCGCGGGCTGGCCGCAGCACGTCTGGCCGCGCGGCAGCTCGACCGTGATGCCCATCGCCTCCAGTACCTCCACCGCGGCCCGCGCGGGTCCGCCCGCCGCCAGGTCGCCCATGCACGAGGTGAACAGCGCGACCCGCGCAGGGCGAGGCCGGGCGCTCGTGTCCGCTTCCGTCATACGACTCCTCCAGTTCATTACTGGTCGAGCTCAGGCCATCACCGATTCCACCCGCCGGGCCGTGTCCCGTACCGCGTCCGCCAGCGCCAGCACCTCGTCGCGACTGATCACGAAGGTCACCGTGGACACGCTGACCGCGCCGACCGTGCGGCCGTCGGGGGTGTGGACGGGCGCCGCGAGGCAGCGCACGTTGGGTTCGTTCTCCTCGTCGTCCAGGGCGTAGCCGCACTCGCGGACGGCGGCGAGGTCGGCGGTGAGCGCGTCGAGGGTGGTGCGGGTGTGCTCCGTACGCCGCTCCAGGCCGGTGCGGTCCACCAGCTCGGCCAGGTCCTGCGCGTCGAGTCCGGCGAGGATGCACTTGCCGATGGCGGTGGAGTGCAGGGGCTGCTGCATGCCGACGCGGGACAGCATCGCGAACGGCTGCACGCCCTCGACCTTGTGGGTGTAGACGACGCGGTCGCCGCTGCGCAGGCCCATGTGCAGGGTCTGGCCGATCTGCGACTGCAGCTCGACGAGGACTGCCTCGACGGTGGTGTGTCGGCGGCCCTGGCTCACCGCCGCGCCGATGCCGCTGGCGGTCGGGCCGATGCCGTACCGCCCGCCCGGGTACGCCACCGCCCAGCCCTCGGCGACCAGGGTGCCCAGCAGCCGGTGGGCCGTGGGCTTGGACACGGCGGCGTCCGCCGCCAGTTCGGCCAGCCGGAGGGGGCCCGGCGCGTGGCAGAGCACCTCGATGAGCCGCAGCACCTTGCGGGGGCCCGCGCCGTCGTTCGGCTTACCGGAAGGCGGCCTTGCAGAACTCGTTGACACCTCTCCGAGGCTAGGGCTAGCTTCCCCGGTTATTCCAGCCCCCTGAACGACGTTTCGTCAGGCGGAACGTCCGTACGTACGCATGCATCATCCGTGCCGACGTCAGGAGAACCCGTGACGACTCAGGCGGAGATTCGCCGGCTGTCCGACCAGGCCGCACAGCACGTCCTCAGCAAACAGGGCACCGACGCGGGGCGCCGCACCGGCTGGCTGATGATCTCGACGATCCTGATCGAGGCATGGGATCTGTACGCGATCTCCTTCCTGCTGCTGTTCGTCAAGAACGACCTGAACCCCAGCGCCGCGATGCTCGGACTCGCCTCCGGCGCCGTGCAGTTGGGCGCGCTCATCGGGGCGCTGGGCGGCGGCTGGGTGGCCGACCGGATCGGCCGGCGCAAGGTCTTCATCATCACGATGGCGCTGTTCGTGGTGCTCGCGCTGAGCCAGTCCTTCGTGACCAGCATGTGGCAGCTGGTGCTGGTCCGGTTCCTGCTCGGCATCCCGCTGGGCAGCGACATCTCCACGGGCTACGCGTACATCATGGAGACCATGCCCAAGGGCAAGCGGGAGGTGATGGGCAACCGCTGGCAGGGCATGTTCGGGCTCGGCGAGATCGCCGCCATCGCGGTCATCACGGTGATGTACCTCAGTGGCATGGACCACGGCCTGCTGTGGCGGATCGGCCTCGGCCTCGGCGCGCTGCCCGCGCTCGCGCTGCTCATCGGCCGGCTGGACGTGCCGGACACCGCGCTCTGGCTGGTGCAGCGCGGCAAGTTCCGGCAGGCCAAGGTGGTCGCGAAGAAGATGTTCAACGACGACCTGGACATGCTGCCGGACGAGGACTTCGTCATCGCGCGGCCGCGCACCCGTGACTTCCTCGCCGGCATCTGGCAGGACCCGATCCGCCGCAAGGCCAGTATCTTCGCCTGGATCTCCAACGCCATGCAGGGCGCCGAATTCGCCGCCTTCGCCTTCTACCTGCCGGTGATCCTCGTCCTCACCGGGGTCTCCGGCATCGGCGCCACCAACTTCGTCACCGGCGCGATCTACATCATCGCCACCATCAGCGGCTTCGTGGCGCCGATGGTGACACCGAAGCTGGGCCACCGCGGCGTGGCCCGCTGGGGCTTCGGCATGGCCTTCGTCTCACTCCTTCTGGCCGCGCTCTTCCTGCAGTTGGAGTGGCACGTGCTGGTGCCGCTGGCCGCCGCGGGCCTGATGTGGGGCCACTACTGGGACGCCTCGAACGGCATGACCATCGCCTCGATGGTCGCGCCCAGCCGGTACAAGGCCACCGCCTCCGGCTTCGGCTACATCTTCGTCAAGCTCGCCGCGTTCGTGACCATCTTCTTCTTCCCGATCCTCTTCACCGAGCTGGGCGTGCCGCTGGCGACCGTGATCGTCTCGCTGCTGTCCCTGACCGGGTACCTCGCGGCCACGTACATCCTCCCCGAGGTCTACGGCTATGTGGAGCAGGAGGAGGGTGCGGGGACCGGGCAGGACGAGGGCCGGGAGCGGCCGGAACGCAGCGCCACCGCCTGACGGCGACGGGAGTGTGTACGAGGGGTGAACGTCTGCCACTTCGTGCCGTTGCGCCCGTATTTGCGCTGGTCAGTGCCGTGGGGCCGAGTGGGTAGCACGGCGCGGCGCATGAAATCGTGGGCACAGGGACGGTCCTGGTCACCGTCACCCCCCTCTCCCACGACCCCGCCCAGGGGTCCTGTTGACATGCACCGCGAAGAAAGGTGATGGCATGCCCATCGCACTGCTCCGGAGGAAGCGGGCCGGCCGTGGTCCGCGCGGAGCCGGCCTCCTGCACCCAGTCCCCCCGGGTGCGGGTGCCTTCAACTGTGAGGTGCTCGACCCGCTCGGAGAGCCGCTGCCCAGGGCCGAGGTCACCATCACCTCGGCACACGGCGGGCAGGTGGTGTCGAAGCTGACGACCGACCCGTACGGTCTGTTCTTCGTGACGCTGCCCGTCGGCCGGTACAGCGTCCTGATCTCCTCCGACGGCCTGCAGCCGAACCGCCAGACCATCGACGTGCGGGAGGGCGAGACCCTGCCGCTCTCGTCGATCCGGCTGGAGTCCTCCGCCCCCTTGGAGCTGCCCCAGCCCGGCACGTGGCTCTTCGACCCGCCGCACACCGCGATCCGGTTCGTCGCCAAGCACGTCGGCATGGCCAATGTGCACGGCCGGTTCACCCGCTTCCAGGGCGGCATCCGGGTCGCCCCGGACATGGCCGACTCGCGCATCGAGGTGCGCATCGAGGCGGCGAGCATCAACACCGGTAACAACACGCGCGACGGGCACCTGCGCTCGGCGGACTTCCTGGACGTCGAGAACTACCCGTACCTGCACTTCGCCTCCACCCGCTTCATCCACAAGGGCGGCCAGAAGTGGACCGTGCAGGGCGTCCTGGAGATGCACGGCGTCAGCCGTACCGTCAGCCTGGACACCAGCTACCTCGGCGCCGTCAACGGCGGCTACGGCGAGGAGCTGCGCTGCGCCGCCCGTGCCACGGCCGAGCTGCACCGCGAGGACTACACGCTGAACTGGCGCAACATGCTCGCCCGCGGCATCGCCATCGTCGGCCCCACCGTCCAGCTGGAGTTCGACATGCAGGCCATGTACCGCTGCGAGGACACCCCGACCCCGCCGGAGTAGGCGGACGGGACATCCGTGCTGAAGGCCGCCTCCCGGCTGCGGGGGCGGCCTTTCGCGTACGGCGCCACGGCCCGGCCGCGCGCCGTGTGCAGAGTTGCCCGCACACCCTTGCGGCCGGGGCCCCTGCTCGGAGATCGTTCCGCCATGAGGCAGAACGCGTACCCGACGGCCGAGCGCGATGCCGGGGGACCGGCACCCGCGGCCGCCCGCATCGGCGGGCCCGGCACGGTCCTCAGCGAGACGCAGGTGACGGAGTTCATCGCCGGGCAGCTCGCCGGCGCGGAACTCGACGGCCGCAGCGTCTGCGTCGTCGTGCCCGACGGCACCCGCAGCTGTCCGCTGCCGCTGCTGCTCTCCGCCGTGCACGGCGCGCTCGCCGGACGGGTGAGCAGGCTGACCGTACTGATCGCGCTCGGCACCCACGCCGCGATGGAGGAGCCGCGGCTGGCCCGGCACCTGGGCTACCCGGAGGGCGGACTCGCGGCCCACTACCCGGGCATGACCGTACGGAACCACGAGTGGTGGGACCCGGACACCTTCGTCTCGCTCGGCACGATCTCCGCAGACCGGGTCGGCGAGCTGTCCGGCGGGCTGCTCCACCAGGCCGTCGACGTCCGCCTGAACCGCGCCGTCGTCGACCACGACGTCACCCTCGTGCTCGGCCCGGTCTTCCCGCACGAGGTGGTCGGCTTCTCCGGCGGCAACAAGTACTTCTTCCCCGGCGTCGCGGGCGCGGAGATCATCGACCTCTCGCACTGGCTCGGCGCCCTCATCACCAGCGCCGACATCATCGGCACCCGCGGCATCACCCCCGTACGCGCCCTCATCGACGAGGCCGCGGCCCTTATCCCCGGCCGCCGCCTCGCCCTCTGCGTCGTCGCGCAGTCCGGCACCGCGGGCGGGCTGCACTCCGTCGCGTACGGCACCCCGGAGGCCGCCTGGGCCGCGGCCGCCGAGGTCTCCGCCGAGACCCACGTCCGCTACCTCGACGCGCCCGTGAAGCGCGTGCTGTCGGTCATGCCCGAGAAGTACGAGGACATCTGGACCGCCGCCAAGGGCTTCTACAAGCTGGAGCCGGTCGTCGCGGACGGCGGCGAGGTCGTCCTCTACGCGCCGCACATCACGCAGCTCTCCGCCATGCACCCCGAGATCGCCGACATCGGCTACCACTGCCGCGACTACTTCACCGAGCAGTGGGACCGCTTCCGGCACCTGCACTGGGGCGTACTGGCCCACTCCACGCACCTGCGCGGCGCGGGCACGTACGACGCGGCGACGGGCGAGGAACGGTGCCGCCTCACGGTCACCCTCGCCACCGGCATCCCCGAGGACGTCGTACGCGCCGCCAACCTGAACCACCTCGACCCGGCCGAGGTCGACCCCGACGCCTTCGCCGCCGACCCGGAAACCCTGGTCGTGCCGCACGCGGGCGAGATCCTCCACCGGCTGCGCACCCACTGAGGAGCCGCACATGACACCCCCGCACATGCCGGTGCTGACCGGCCGGGACGCCGCCGTCGCCGACGAGGTGGCCGCACTGCTGCACGGCGCCGCGCCGCTGGGCGTCGCCTTCTCCGGCGGCGTGGACTCCTCGCTGCTGCTGGCGCTGGCCGTACGGGCGCTCGGCGCCGAGCAGGTCGTCGCGGTACTCGGCGTCTCGCCCAGCCTCGCCGCCGACGAACGCGCCGGGGCCCACGAGGTGGCCGCCTTCATCGGCGCCCGGGTCGTCGAAGTCGCCACGTACGAAGGGGAGTCGGCGGCCTACCGCGCCAATGGGCCGGACCGCTGCTTCCACTGCAAGGACGAGCTGTTCACCAGAATCTCGGACGAGGTCGCCGCTGAACACGGGCTCGCGGCGGTCGCGTACGGGGAGAACGCGGACGACGCCCGCCGCCCGGACCGGCCCGGCAGCCGCGCCGCCACCGAGCACCGGGTGCTGCGGCCGCTCGCCGACGCCGGACTGGACAAGGCAGCCGTCCGCCGCCTCGCCCGCGCCCTCGGACTGCCCAGCGCCGACAAACCCGCCGCGCCCTGCCTGGCCTCCCGCATCCCGCACTTCGAAGAGGTCTCGCCCGCCAAGCTCCGCCAGATCGAACAGGCCGAGAAGGCGCTGCGGGGGCTGGGATTCGGCGACTGCCGGGTGCGGCACCACGGGGACGTGGCGCGCGTCGAGCTGCCGGTCGAGGACATCGCGCGGGCCGCCTCCGGGGAACTGCGCGAGGCGGTACTGAACGTGGTGCGCGCGGCCGGCTTCCGTATGGTCGCGGTCGACCTGGCGGGCATCCAGTCGGGCGCCTTCACCCTGCCGCTGGTGAGCGCGACGGGGGGCGGCCGCCGTGGCTGAGCCGGACCTCGCGGGCCTCGCCGAGCTGGACCACGACCGGGCCGGGCGGCGCGGCTACCCGGAGGCCGTTTACTGCGAGGGGAAGACGCCGGACCAGGTCGCCGCCATCGCTGCCGCCGTCCGGGAGAAGGGCCCCGGACCGGCCACCCTCTTCACCCGCGCGGGTGACGGCCACGCCGAGGCCGTGCTCGCCGAACTCCCCGACGCCCGCCACGACACGGAGGCCCGGCTGCTCGCCTGGCCGCCCGTCCCGCCGCCCCCGGCCGGCGGCAAGGTGGCCGTGGTCTGCGCGGGTACCTCCGACCTCCCCGTGGCCCGGGAAGCCCTGCTCACCGCCTCCTACCTCGGCCGGGAGAGCGAACTCGTGGTGGACGTGGGCGTCGCCGGGCTGCACCGCGTCCTCGGCAAGCTCGACCTGCTGCGCGCCGCGCGGGCCGTCGTGGTCGTCGCCGGCATGGACGGCGCCCTCCCCAGCGTCGTGGCCGGCCTGATCGCCACGCCGGTCGTCGCCGTCCCGACCTCCGTCGGCTACGGCGCCGCCTTCGGCGGCCTCGCCCCGCTGCTGGCCATGCTGAACGCCTGCGCTCCGGGCGTCGCGGTGGTCAACATCGACAACGGCTACGGGGCGGGCCACTTGGCGGCCCAGATCGCGGCACCCTGCTGAGCACGGCTACCCCCGGTCGGCCGGCAGTTCGGCGCCCGGTACCAGTCCCTTCGCCACCGCCGCCGCGGCCGCGGCGTCCAGCGCCGTGACGACCGGCTGGCCCCGCGCCGCGGCGAGTGCTGCCACGTCCTCGAATTCGGGGGTGGCCCGTACGATCACTCCGTCGCGGTGGGCGACCTTGACCGGTACTTCGCCGTCGTCCGCCATGGGGACGCGGACCCACGTCCGCTCCAGTGCGGTCTTCCGTACGGCCGACTCGCGCACCCCGATCGTGCTGGTCTCCCGGAAGACCAGGTCGCGCAGTGCGTCGGCGCGCTGCCGCGGGGCCAGCACGCGGAGGGTGTGCGCCGGGCGGCCCTTCTTCATCAGGATGGGGACCAGCCAGGCGTCCGCGGCGCCGGCCGCCAGGAGCGAGGCGAGCACGCCGGGCCACAGCCGCGGGTCCAGGTCGTCGACGTTGGCCTCCAGGACGACGGCGGAGGTCTCCCGGTCCGTCCCGGACGCGGCATCCGCCGGGGTGCCGATCACCACCCGTACGACGTTCGGGCGGCCGGGGGTGTCCCGGGTGCCCGCGCCCACGCCGGTCGCCTCGGCCCGCAGCCGCGGCAGGTCGCCGCACTCCGCGGCCAGCGCCGTCACCAGCGCCATGCCGGTCGGGGTGGCCAGCTCGCCCGTGCCGCCGCCCGCCACGTCCCAGCCGGCGGCCAGTTCGAGCACGGCGGGCACCGGCACCGGGAGGTCGCCGTGCGCCGTGCGCACCCGCCCGGAGCCGAGCGCGACCGCGCTCGCGGTGACCCGGGCGATCCCCAGATCGTGCAGCGCGGCGCAGACCCCGACCACATCCGCTATCGAGTCCCACGCGCCGACCTCGTGGAAGTGCACGTCCTCGACCGGCACGCCGTGCACCCGCGCCTCCGCCGCCGCGAGCCGGCCGAAGGCCGCCAGGGCCCGGCCGGCCACCGGCGCGGCCAGCCCGGCCTCCTCGATCCGCTCCCTGATGGAGCGCCAGGTGCGGTGCGGATGGTCCTCGGCCAGCGGCTCGACGCCGACCTTCGTGGCCCGCAGCCCGGCGCGGGTGACTGCCGCCTGCGTCAGCCGCACCGCACCCGGTACCACCTCATCGATCGCCTGCTGCACGGCCTCCGGCGCGGCACCGGCGTCGATCAGCGCGCCGAGCAGCATGTCCCCCGCGACGCCGGAGGTGACATCGAGCCAGGCCAGCCGGTGCGGGTCGGTCATGCGGTGGACTCCTGCGGTGCGGCGGGACGGGCGTGCGGACACAACCCCCGATCCTAGAATCAGGAGTTGGGCGGCGTCTCGTCAGCGGAGATCTTGGTGAGGATCGTCTCGTCCGTGGCGACCGCCGGGCGTGCGGCGACCGCCGGGTGCGCGGCGCCGCGCCGCGGCCGCGTGGTCAGGACGCGGGGCAGTGCACGTCCGGGTTGAACGTCGCCAGCAGCCCGTCGGGGTTGTGCTTGTACAGCCAGACGTGCAGGTCGTAGTGGACCGGCATCTCCGGCGCGTGGCCGGGCATCGGGCCGTCGAACCCACGGCCGAACATCCGCGGCCGGTCGTCGTCGGTGTTCACGTTCTTGTCGCGGTCGAGGACGACGTACTCCAGGGCGCCCAGCTGACGCTTGCCGTCCTTGCCCGGGACGTAGACGAGCACCGCGGGCTTCGCCGGGTCGGTGGAGCCGATGTACGCGTCCTTGACGTAGTGGTACCCCATGCCGCCTTCCGTGGAGCTGACGCACATGTCGGTGTGCTTGTAGCCCGCCTTGACGGCCTCCCGCTCGTCGGTGAACCGGGCGGTGGCCTTCCGGGCCTTCTCCAGGTCGTGCTTGACGTGGGCCGGGTGGTCGGAGTCCAGTCGTTCGTGGGCGGCGGCCGGGCCGGGGGCGGCGGCCAGCGAGGTGAGCGTGGAGAGGGCGAGCGTGGTGACGGCGAGTGTGGCGGCCAGTCGGCGTGCGCGCATGGAGCGGGTTCCTGTCCGTAGATGAGGTGAGGTGACGTCAGATATGACGTCAGACAGGAGCCTGCACGCGCCGTCACGGGACCGCATCCGGTGATGGGCCGTTAGGGAGACCCGCGGACAAAAGTCCAAGTCCTGTCCGACTCGACGGCATTGACGTACGTTGCCGCATGTCGGAGGCTTGCGGACGGTTCAGGCCCCCGTTTCGCTTCCCCTGGGCCGTCCGCGTTCCCGCTGTCCGTCCGCACCCCGGAGGCCACGTGACCGTCCTCTCCAGATCCCGCACCGGCGCGCTCGCCGTCCTGCTCGCCGCCGCCACGCTCGGCACGGCACCCCCGGCGGGCGCGGCCCCGGAGCCCGCGCCCGCACAGCCGCTGCCCGCGATCTCGCCGACGCCCCAGCACATGTCCCGGGTCTCGGCCGACGTCCGGCTCGGCGGCCGCGCCGAGATCGTCGCCGGCAAGGACACCGACGCGGCAGCGCGGCAGCTGCTCATCGAGACGCTGCGCGCGCACGGCGTCCGTGACATCGATGTCACCGACCGCGCCACGGGCCACGCCCCGCTCACCGTGCTGCTCGGCCCGGCCGACCGCCCGGACGTGGCGGCGGCCCTGCGCGGCACCGACGTACCGACGCACGACGAGGGGTACGCACTGCGGGTCGCTCAGGAGCGCGCCACCGTCGCGCTCGGCGGCACCGACGCCGCAGGCCAGTACTACGCCGTCCAGACCCTGCGCGGCCTGATCACCGAGGGCCGGATCGCCGGGGCCGCCGTCTCCGACTTCCCGTCCATGCCGCTGCGCGGCTCCATCGAGGGTTTCTACGGCTCCCCGTGGACCAACGAAGAGCGCCTGGACCAGCTGGACTTCCTCGGTGAGGTGAAGTCCAACACCTACGTCTACGCGCCGAAGGACGACCCGTACCACCGCGAGAAGTGGCGCGACCCCTACCCCGCCGACAAGCTTGCCGAGCTCGGCGCCCTGGTGAAGCGCGCGACCGGGAACCACGTCCGCTTCACCTTCGCGGTCTCGCCCGGCAACTCCATCTGCTACTCCGACCCGGCCGACGTCAAGGCGCTCACCGCCAAGCTGCAGTCGATGTACGACCTGGGCGTGCGCTCCTTCTCCGTCCCGCTGGACGACATCAGCTACACCAAGTGGAACTGCGCGGGGGACGAGAAGAAGTTCGGCGCGCCGGGCCGCGGCCCCGCCGCCGAGGCGCAGGTGGGGCTGCTCAACACCGTCCAGCGCGACTTCATCGCCACCCACGAGGGCACCAACCCGCTCCAGATGGTCCCCACCGAGTACGGCGACCTCACCGACACCGCGTACAAGCAGAAGCTGCGCGCGGCGCTGGACAAGGACGTCGAGGTGATGTGGACCGGCACCGAGGTCGTGCCGTCGGAGATCACCAACGACCAGGCCGCCAAGGCCGCCGAGCTCTTCGGCCGCAAGGTCTTCGTCTGGGACAACTACCCCGTCAACGACTACGGCCAGACCGCGGGCCGGCTGCTGCTCGCCCCGTACGACAAGCGCGAGGCGGGCCTCTCCGACCACCTGAGCGGCGTCGTCTCCAACCCGATGAACCAGGAAGCGGCCAGCAAGCTCGCCGTCTTCACCATCGCCGACTTCGCCTGGAACGACCGCGGCTACGACAAGGCCCGCTCGGCCCGGCAGTCCGCGCTGCACCTCGCGGGCGGCGACCCGCGGGTCGCCGACGCCGTGCAGACCTTCGTGGACCTCAACCACATGGCGCCCACCTTCGGGGAAACGCCGTGGCAGCCGCAGGCTCCGGTGCTCAGCGCCCGGCTGGCGGAGTTCTGGAAGGCGTACGACAGCGACCCGGAGGGTGCGGTGAAGAAGCTGCGCCCGACGGTCGAGGACATCGCGCGGACGCCGGGCGTGCTCCGCGCCGGGGTGCCCGACAAGCTCTTCCTGCAGGACGCCGACCGCTGGCTGGACGCCACGGAGCTGTGGGGCTCGGCGATGCGGCACGGCCTCGCCACGCTGACGGCGGTTCAGGACGGGGACACGGCGCGGGCCGCGAAGGAACGTGCCGCCATGGACGCCGACGCCACGGCCGCCGGGAAGATCACCTCCGACCCGGAGGAGACCCGCCCGCACGGCCCCGTCAAGATCGCCGACCCGTTCATCGGCGACTTCCTCGCGAAGGTGCGCGAACTGCAGGACACCGCGGCGAAGGACTGACCGGACGCCCGGGGTGCCCTCCTGCGAGAGCACCCCGGACCGCCCGCCTACTTCAGATACTCGTTCGTATAGGTCTTCTTCAGGTCCACGTCCGCCTTGGCGATCTCCGGCGTGAAGGCGGCGAGCACCTTGTGCACCGCCTCGGCGCCGTCGGCGCGGATCCGCCCGTCCTTGGCGTAGGCGTCCTTCGCCTGCGCGATGGCCTTCTCGTAGACCGCCGGGTCGTCACCCGCGTACTGGCGCGGCATCTTGGCCGCGATCTCCTTGGCGGAGTGGGTGTCGATGTACTTCAGGGCCTTGAGGATCGCCTTCGCGAGCTTGCGGGCCTGGTCGGGGTGGTCCTCCAGCCAGTCCCGGTCGGAGTACAGGACGGCTGCGGGGTAGGTCGACACCCCGAAGTCCTCCTCGACGCCCTTCTCGGTACGCGTGTCGGTCAGCAGCTTCACCTTCCCGGCGCCCGCCCGCTTCTGCAGCTGGGAGACGGCCGGGTCGAGCATGACGGCCGCGTCCACCCGGCCCTGCTCCATGGCCGCGACCGCCGTCGAGTCGCCCCCGATGCCCTGCACGCTCGCCGCGTCGGCCTTCATGCCGTGGTCGGTGAGCAGCTTCTTGAGGAAGAAGTCCGTGGAGGAGCCGGGCGCGGTCACGCCGACCTTCGCGCCCTTGAGGTCCTCGACCGAGTCGATCTTCTTGCTCGCCTTGGGGGAGACGGCCAGCACCAGCGACGGGTACCGCAGCATGTTGACGAAGGACACCACGTCCCGCTGCTTGGCCTGCATCTGGATCGTGTGGTCGTAGTAGCCGCTCACCACGTCCACACTGCCGCCCTGCATCGCCTGCAGCGCCTTCGACCCGCCCTGCAGGTCCTCCAGCCGTACCTGGACGCCCGCCTCCTTGTAGTACCCCAGCTGCTGGGCGAGCGTGGTGGGCAGGTAGACCAGCAGCGGCTGGCCGCCGACCCCGATGCGTACGGCGTCGCCCCCGCCGGCGGACGAGCAGCCGGAGGCGGCGGCGAGCGTGGCGAGGCAGGCCGCCGCGGCCACGACCGCCCGCAGCGGTCGCCTGAAGTGGTGCGCCATGGAACTCTCCTGGAGGTGTGGGAAGGGGATCATCCGTGGGCGCGCTCGCGGGCGGGCTGCCAGCGCAGCAGCCGGCGTTCGACGCGGTTGACGAGCAGGTCGATGACGACGACCACGACGGAGAGCACGGCCATCCCGGCGAACACGCCGGTCGTGTCGAACGTCCCCTCCGCCTGCGCGATCAGATAGCCCATGCCTTCGGAGGCGCCGAGGTACTCGCCGACCACCGCGCCGACGATCGCGAAGCCGACGCTGGTGTGCAGGCTGGAGAAGATCCAGGACATCGCGCTGGGCAGCAGTACGTGCCGGATCAGCTGGCTCTCCTTCGCGCCCAGCATCCGGGCGTTGTCGACCAGCACCCGGTCCACTTCCCGTACGCCCTGGTAGGTGTTGAAGAAGACGATGAAGAACACCAGCGTCACGCCGAAGGCGACCTTCGACCAGATGCCGAGCCCGAACCAGAGCAGGAAGATCGGCGCCAGCACGACCCGCGGCAGCGCGTTCAGCACCTTGATGTACGGATCGAGCACGGCGGCCAGCGTCCGGGCGCGGGCCAGCAGGAAGCCGATGGCCAGGCCCAGCACCCCGCCGATGACCAGCGCGAGCGCCGCCTCCAGCAGGGTGGTCAGCAGATGCCCGGCGATCTCGCCACTGCCCAGCCACTCGCCGATGCGGCCCGCGACGGCGGCGGGGGAGCTGAAGAAGAAGGGGTCGACGACGCCCGTACGGCTGCCCGCCTCCCAGCCGGCGACGAGCAGCACCGCGAGGCCGAGCTGCGCGGCGAGTACGGCGGGCCGTGCCGGGCCTGTGCGGCGGCGCGGCCCGGCGGACCGGGATGGCGTGGCGTCAGCCGGCGTCTTGGACAGCTCCGACGCCCGCGGTCCCGTGGGAAGCGCGCTCATAGGTCCTCATCACCTCGTTCCTCAAGTCCGCCCAGATCGCGCCGTACAGCTCGGTGAAGCGTGGCGTGGTCCTGATGTCGAGCAGGTCGCGCGGCCGGGGCAGATCGACGGGATAGCGGCCGACGACGCCGCTGCCGGGCCCCGCGGACAGCAGCACTACCTCGTCCGACAGCGACACCGCCTCCTCCAGGTCGTGGGTGACGAAGAGGACGGTCTTGCCGCTGTCGGTCCACAGCGTCAGCAGCTCGTTCTCCATGATCTGCCGGGTCTGCACGTCCAGCGCCCCGAACGGCTCGTCCATCAGCAGGATGTCCGGGTTGCCGATCCAGCTCTGGGCGACGGCCGTGCGCTTGCGCATACCGCCGGAGAGCTGGTGCGGGTAGGCGTTCTCGAAGCCGGCCAGGCCGACCCGGACGACCCACTCGTGGGCCCGCGCCAGTCGTTCGGCCTTGTCCACGCCGGACAGTTCGAGGCCGAACGCCACGTTCTGCACGACGGTCTTCCAGGGCAGCAGGGCGTCCTGCTGGAACATGTAACCGGCCTTGCGGTTCAGGCCGCGCAGCGGCTCGCCGCCGATCAGCACCTGCCCGGCGGACGGCTCGCGCAGCCCGGCGACGGCGTTGAGCACCGTGGACTTGCCGCACCCGGTGGGCCCGACGACCGAGACGAACCGCCCCGGCGGCACCGTCAGGTCCACCTCCCGCACGGCCGTGTAATCACCCTCCGCGCCGTGGTACGTCATCGTGACGCCGCGCAGCTCCACGGCCGCACTGTCGTCCCCGTCAGCCACCGGCACCCTCCGATCAGCGGGACCTGAAGATCACTCGCCGGTCATGATTGGTCACCACACCGTGATCGCGCAACGGTTGCGCACGACGAAAGTTGGCTGGGGCACGTATGGCTTGGGGGAGCGGCCGCAGCCACGGCTGCTGCGGGAGGCGGGCTGCCCGGTTCGATGATTCCCCTGGCCGGCAGGATTCTGACTTACTCTCGCTTATTCCGACATAAGCGCCATACACTGTTGTCGGATCTTCGGATGCCGCACACCACTCAAAACTGCGAGCCCACAGAGCGCATCATGCCCTCCTCATCGCCCCACTCCATAGCTGCCACTGCCCTTTACGTGCTGGCAGGAGCGGCCCTCGCTGCTCCGCTCGTCGCGTGCGGCACGTCCAGCGAGGCGCAGCAGACCAAGGACACCCGCGTCGCCTGGTCCGCTCCCTACACCTCGTGGAACGCGCAGGCCGCTCACCAACTCGCTGCCCAGGCCGCAGCGCAGGACCGAGCCGCTGCGAAGGAGCGGGCCACCGCTGCCGAAGCCGCTGCCCACGATGAGCGGCCGGCCTCCCGGCCCGGCGGCTCGCAGTCAGGAGAGGCACCGCAACAGCAACAGCCGTCGTCACCCGTCGGCGAGGGCGGTCCCGAGCAGTGCACCACCGACCCCGCTGACCGGGCCGCATGCCGGCTGCCGGCAGGAGCCGAGATCACTCCCGGTGGGGGTGATGTCGACGGGGACGGCGTCTTCGAGACGAACGAGCCGGTCGGCCCGGGGTACAAGGACCCGCGCGCCTACAACGGCGGCAAGACCTCCGGCGAAACCCAGTGCGAGTACCTGCGTCAGCAGGGCATCGCCTGCTGACGACCGGCATCGCTGACCGGCGTCGTGCGGTGCCGACCTGTACGGCGAGTGGATGAGGGAGGGCGCGGCCGCAGTCGCATGGGTGTGGCCGCGGCGCGCCGGGCAGTCAGGGCGTGATTGTCGGGGCGCCGCGGCCGGTCTTTGGCAGGGTCAGCCGGACTGTGGGAACGGGGGGTTGCCCGGGTCGGTGAGTGTCATGCCGAGTTGGGCGCGCTCGGTGAGCCAGCGGGTGGGGCGGTAGCGGGGGTCGCCGGTCGTGCGGTGCAGCGCCTGCTGGAGGGCGAGCAGGCGGGGTGCGCCGATGGTGTCGCCCCAGGCGAGCGGGCCGTGCGGGTAGCCGAGGCCGGTGGTGACGGCGGCGTCGATGTCGGCGGGCGTGGCGAGCCCGCGTTCGGCGATGGACGCCGCGACCGAGACGATCGAGGCAAGCAGCCGCTGCGCGACGGAGCCCGCGGTGTCCCGTACGACGCTGACGGCGTACGGCTCCGCCGCCGTTCCGCCGCCGGACGCCGTTTCGTCGCCGGGAGCAGTGAGGACCGCGCGGGCGTCCGCCGCCACCTCCGGGTCCGTGGCCGGGGTTGCCGCGAGGACCCGGCGCCGGGTGGGGAGCGACAGCGGGTCCACGCCGAGGGTGCGGGCGCGTGGCAGGCCCAGCCCCGCCACCGCCTCGGCGACGGTCGTGCCCCAGGTGGCCACCAGGACGACGGAGCCGTCACCCGGGAGCTCGGCGTCGTCGAGCACCGCGCCGCCCGCGGCGAGCGCCGCGCGCAGCGCCTCGGTGCCGGGGCCGGTGCCGGCCACCCACACCGGCCGCTTGCCGTCACCGGTGACGGGCGGCTCCGGCGTGGCGGCCGGCGCCGGGTCCCCGGGGCCGTACGCGTACCAGCCGCGGCCCGTCTTGCGGCCGTGCAGCCCGGCGGTCACCCGGTTCGGGGTGAGGAAGGACGGGCGGAGCCGGTCGGAGTGGCGGAAGCCGTGCCAGATGGTGTCGATGACCGCGGCGGTCACATCGAGCCCGGTCAGGTCCATCAGCTCGAACGGACCCATTTTCAGGCCGAGTACGTCGCGCGCGATGCGGTCGAGGCCCGGCGCGTCGGTGACGGTCTCCTCCAGGAGTGCCAGCGCCTCAGTGACGAGGCCGCGCCCCGCGTGGTTGACGAGGAAGCCGGGGGTGTCGGCGACCACCACGGCACGGTGGCCGGTGCCCCGTACCAACTCGGTGAGGAGCGGCGGGATGTCCGGCCGGGTCGCCGTGCCCGGTACCACCTCCACGATCTTCATCAGCGGTACGGGATTGAAGAAGTGCAGGCCCGCCAGGCGCGACGGGTCACTCAGCGTCGCAGCGATCCCGGTGACGGAGAGGGAGGAGGTGTTGGTTGCGAAGACGGTGGACGCGGGCAGTGCCTCGGACAGCTTTGCGAAGACCTCGGCCTTGGTGTCCAGGTCCTCCCGGGCCGCCTCGATGACCAGCTCGACCTTGTCGCCGGGCGCCCAGGGGGAGTCCAGCGGCACGATGCGGGCGAGCGTCTCCGCGGCCTCCCGCTCCGTCATCCGGCCCTTGGCGGCGGCCCGGTCGAGCATGCCCCGGACGAAGTCCACGGCCGCGCCGACCGCCTCCGTACGGATGTCGCCCAGCTCGACGGTGTGACCGGCGGTGGCGGCCCACTGGGCGATACCGCGGCCCATCACACCGGTGCCCACGATCCTGATACGCACGTCCGTAACTCCTTCTGATCAGCGCAGGTACACGCGGTCCGGATCGACATCCTCGCGCAGCAGCCGCAGCTCCTCGGCGCTGGGCGGCCGCACGGTCTCCACCGTGTCGGCGACCGCGAGGTCCCAGCCGGTGTTCTCGCGTACCTGATCCACCGTCACGCCCGGATGCACGGCGACCAGCTTCAGCTCCTCGCCGACCCCCTCGCGCGCCAGGATGCCCAGCTCGGTGATGACCCGGGTGACGCCCGTGCCGAGCGGCCGCACACCCTCCTCCAGGGCGCGGTCGGGGCCCGGTGTGGTGCAGAAGTCGAGCTTCTCCGTGAAGGAGCGCGGGTCGTGGCGGCGCATCACCACGAACACCTCGCGGGAGTTGGCCATCACCTCGACCGCGCCGCCGGACCCGGGCAGCCGCACCTTGGGCGCGTCCCAGTCGCCGATGACGGAGGTGTTGAGATTCCCCCACTTGTCGATCTGCGCGGCGCCGAGGAAACCGACGTCGATGTGGCCGCCCTGCAGGACGTACCCGAAGAGCGCGGGCATCGACAGGACCGCCTCGGCACCGGTGATCAGCACCGCGTCCGCGATGGTCTCGGGGAGGTGGGAGGGGTGCGCGCCGCACACGCCGGACTCGTACACGATCTCCAGTTGCGGGGCGACCGTGAGGTGTGCGAGCGACGCGGCGAGTGTCGGCAGGCCGATACCGGCGAAGACCGTCCGCCGCCCGGCCAGTTCCCGCGAGGCGACGACGGAGAGCCGCTCGGAGGAGGTCATTTCGGTGGGGTGGGTGGTCTTGGTGCTCGCAGTGGTCTTGGGGCTCACAGTGGACTCGGTGCTCACAGTCGCCTCCCGTAGTTCACCGGCAGGCTGAGTGCCTCGCCGACCGCGAGGGAGTCCCAGAACTCCTCGCCGAGCTTGCTGACGTACTCCGCGTGGTCCGCGGTGTCGTACACCCACTCCTTCAGCCACGCCTGGAGCTGCTCGCGGTCCTTGCTGATGCCGGACCAGGCGCGGTAGAAGGCGTTGTCGCGGTCGTAGTAGCCCTGCGCGAAGGAGGGGTGGGCGCCGCGGGGACAGGCCACGACCGCGTCCACGGCGTGTGCGGGGATCACCGTGCGGTTGGGGTCGGAGCGGACGACCTCGTCCTCGACGATCTCCTCGACGACCACGACCGCCTTGTCCGCCGCGTAGACCGCCTCGGCCTGAACACCCGTCAGGCCCCAGATCTGGGTGTTACCGCTGCGGTCGGCGCGCTGCGCGTGAATGATCGTCACGTCCGGGTTGACGGGCGGCACGACGTACACCTGCTCGGGCTCGCCGTCCGGGCCGGGGTAGGGCGAAGTGACCTTGCGCAGGCCCTCGTTGACCGAGGGCAGATCGCTGCCGCCGTACGAGCGCAGCGGGTAGAAGGGCAGCCGCTGGGCGCCCGCGAGGTAGCGGCAGATCATGCCGTAGTGGCTGTACTCCTCGAAGGCCAGCGGGGCGGGGTCGGCCTTCTCGACGCGGCGGCGCAGCTCGCCGAGCGAACCGGCCGAGGAGTTGCCGACGAAGGAGGAGACCAGGCGGGAGACACAGCCCGCGGCGAGCATCTGGTCCACGACGATGTCCGCGGTCATCCGGACGACGGTGAGGTCGCGGCGGCCCTGCCGGATGATCTCGTGCCCCGCGGCGGTGGGGATGAGGTGGGTGAAGCCTTCGAGCGCGACGGTGGCGCCGTCATGGACGAAGGAGGAGATGGCCTCCCGCATCGTCATGGTCTTGTCCACGGTGCTCCTCGGCGTGCGGGGTGTGGATCCGGTCCCGCATACCGTTTCACCGGCCATTGATCTCCGTCCAATACCGAATTAAGGTCAGACTGATACGCGGAAAGAAATAGTCGGTGCCGGCGGGCGGACGGAGACGGTATGGAACTGCGGCATCTGACCGCCTTTGTCGCGGTCGCCGAGGAGCTGCACTTCGGGCGGGCCGCCAAGCGGCTGCAGATGGCGCAGCCGCCGCTGAGCCAGCAGATCCGGCAGCTGGAGAAGGAGCTGGGCGTCCAGCTCTTCGAGCGCAACACCCGTTCGGTGCGGCTGACCAGCGCGGGCCAGTCCTTCCTCGATCCGGTGCGCACCGTCCTGGCCGACCTGGACACCGCCACCCGCGCCGCCAAGGCCGCCGGGCGCGGCGAGTACGGCCGGGTCACCATCGGCTTCGCGGGCGCGTCCACGCACGAGACGCTGCCGCTGCTCACGCGTGCCGTACGGGCCGCGCATCCGGCGCTGGAGCTGGTGATGAAGGGCCAGACGTACGCCAATGTCGCGCTGGCCGGGGTCGCCGACGGCTCCCTCGACCTGGGCTTCGTCCGGCTCCCGGTCACCCAGCCCGGCGTGGCGACCCGGGTGATCGACGAGGAGGAGCTGGTCTGCGCGCTGCCCTCGGACCACCCGCTGGCCCGCCGCCGGCGCATCCCCATCGCCGCACTGGCCGACGAGTCGTTCGTGAGCTTCCCCGCGAACGCCGGGTCCACGGTCCGGGACGCCACCGTCCGGGCGTGCGAGGCCGCCGGGTTCAACCCGCGCGTGGTGCAGGAGGCGCCCGACTCGTACACGATCCTGGCGCTGGTCGGCGCGGGCGTCGGCGTCACCCTCACCGTCACCTCCTGTCAGCACATCCAGCAGACGGGGCTGGTCTACCGGCCGCTCGCCGGCCCGCCGATCCGGCTGCAGGCCGCGCTGGCCTGGCGTCCGGACAACCCGTCCGCGGCCCTGCGTACGGTCCTCGCGGTGGCCGAGGAGGCCCTGCCGACACCGGAAGGAAAGGCTCCGGCACGCGTCTGACCTGCGGCGAATTCTGATTGATAAGTCTCGCGTCCGAATCCTCGCCGAATTGGATATTGGACCGGCTCAGTGCCCGGGTGGAAAAGTCACCGGGAAGCGTCCACCAGGAAAGGCCCGTGGCATGACCGACCCCACTGAAATCGTCCTCTGCGAACCGCTGCGCACCCCGATCGGCAAGTTCGGCGGCGCGCTCGCGGGGCAGCGTCCCGCCGCCCTGGCCGCCCGGCTGATCACCGAGATCGTGCGGCGCACCGGCGTCGCGCCGGAGAAGATCGACGAGGTCATCCTCGGGCACGCCTGGCCCACCTCCGACGCGCCGGCCATCGGCCGGGTGGCCGCCCTGGACGCCGGCCTGCCCGAGACCGTCACCGGCGTACAGGTCGACCGCCGCTGCGGCTCCGGCCTGCAGGCGGTGCTGGACGCGGCGATGCAGATCAAGGCCGGGTTCAGCGATGTGGTCATCGCCGGTGGCGTGGATGTGATGAGCGCGGCGCCGTACTACACCCACGAGGGCCGCTGGGGCATCAAGGGCCCCAACCTCCAGCTGCACGACTCGCTCAGCCGCGGCCGGGTCACCGCGGGCGGCGCGAACCACCCCATCCCCGGTGGCATGATCGAGACCGCGGAGAACCTGCGCCGCGCATACGGGATCAGCCGCGAGGAGCAGGACGCGCTGGCGCTCCGCTCGCAGCAGCGGGCGGGCCGCGCCATCGAGGCGGGCCTCTTCGACGACGAGATCGTGCCGATCACGGTGCGCGGCCGCAAGGGCGACACCGTGGTGGCCGCCGACGAGCACCCGCGCCCGGACACCACCGCCGAGCAGCTCGCCAAGCTCAAGCCGATCATGGGGAAGCAGGACCCGGACGCCACCGTCACCGCGGGCAACGCCAGCGGCCAGAACGACGCCGCCGCTGCCTGCCTGGTGACCAGCGCCGCCACCGCCGAGCGGCTCGGCCTCACCCCGATCGTGCGGCTGGTCTCCTTCGCGCGTACCGGCTGCGCCCCGGAGACCATGGGCCTCGGCCCGGTCGGCGCCACCCGCGCGGCGCTGGACAAGGCGGGCCTCAAGCTCGCCGAGCTGGACCTGATCGAGCTGAACGAGGCGTTCGCCGCCCAGGTACTGGCCTGCACCAAGGAGCTGGGCCTCGGCGAGGCCGACCACGAGCGGCTCAACGTCAATGGCTCCGGCGTCTCGCTGGGCCACCCGGTCGGCGCCACCGGCGCCCGCATCCTGGCCACCCTCGCCCGCGAGATGAAGCGCCGCGAGGCCCGTTACGGCCTGGAGACCATGTGCATCGGCGGCGGCCAGGGCCTCGCGGCCGTCTTCGAGCGGGTCGCCTGAAGGTCCGTCGGGGCCTGACGATGCGTCGGGTCGCCTGATCCCGGCCCGATCCCGTGCACGGGGAGCCGTGCACGGACAAGTACACACAGCGCACCACCCGTACCACCCAGGGGCGCCGCTCGGACGACGCGGCGCCCCTGGTCTCCCCTTCCCTTGATCAAAGACGCCCAGGGAGTCCGTATGAGTGCGCCCACCGCGCCCACTGCCCGCGACCGCACCAGAGCCGCCAACCGCGCCGGGATCGGCGCCTTCATCGGCTCCACCATCGAGTGGTTCGACTTCTACATCTACGGCACCGCCTCCGCCCTCGTCTTCGACAAGGTCTTCTTCCCCGAACTCGACGGCGCGCTCGGCACGTTGGTGGCCTTCGCCACCTTCTGGGTCGGCTTCCTCGCCCGCCCGCTCGGCGGCATCGTCTTCGGGCACTACGGTGACCGGCTCGGCCGCAAGAAGACCCTCGTCATCACCCTGCTGATGATGGGCGTGTCCACCACCGCCATCGGCCTGCTGCCCGGCTACGCCTCCATCGGCGTCGCCGCGCCGATCCTGCTCGTGATCATCCGGATGATCCAGGGCATCGGCCTGGGCGGCGAGTGGGGCGGCTCCGTACTCATCGCCTCCGAGTCCGCGCCCAAGGGCAAGTCCGTGCTGTACGGGGCGTTCGCGCAGCAGGGTTCGCCGGTCGGCAACACCCTCAGCACGCTGAGCTTCCTCGCCATCAGCCAGCTGCCGGACGACGCCTTCACCTCCTGGGGCTGGCGGGTGCCGTTCCTCGCCTCCGCGCTGCTGGTCATGGTCGGCCTCTTCGTACGGCTGAAGGTCGCCGAGTCCCCGGCGATGGCCAAGCTGATCGAGAAGAAGGAGGTCGCGAAGCTGCCGCTGACCGAGGTGCTGCGCAGCCATCCGATGCTGATCGTCCTCGGCATCGGGGCCTGCACCATCGGCCTGTCCGCGACGTACTTCAAGTCCACCTTCGCGCTGTCCTGGGCGACCAGCGTGCTGGACTTCGACCGCAGCTCCTTCCTCACGATCATCCTGGTCGCCAACATCACCCAAATCATCGTGCAGCCCTTCGGTGCGGTCCTCGCGACGAAGATGAAGAGCTGGTCGCGGGCGGTCTGCGTGATGCTGATCCCCGAACTGTTCCTGATGCCGGTGATGTTCGTCCTCATCGGCACGGAGAACTACGGTCTGGCGATGTTCGGCGTCGCGGTCGCCACCATCCCGCACTGCCTGTACTACGCGGCGCTGGCCGGCATGCTCGCCAGCCGCTTCCCCGCCCATCTGCGGTACACCGGCATCTCTCTCTGTTACCAGCTGTGCGGCACCCTGCTGGGCGGCACCACCCCGATCATCGGCCAGTCGCTGCTCAACTGGACCGGCTCGATCACCGCGGTCATCGTCTACGCGGTCTTCCAGGTCGCGCTGACCATGGGCTGCATGCTGCTGCTCCTGCGCCGCCCGAACCACGACGAGACGGCCGCGGACGAGGGCGTCAGCGCCGGCACGGAAGGGCTCGCCTCAACCAGGAGTTGATGTCCGAGACGCCGGATAACGGTCACGGTGGGTAGGTGGACTGGTGCGTCCCGTTCCGCTCGTGAAAGGATGTGCGAAGCGGAGAGCGCGCGACTCAACTGTCCGTTGGGTGTGCGCGCTGCTTCGTTGTGGCTGGGACCAGGGCGTATGGGGATGGGACACCGATCATGGCACGAGGGGGCGACGGCGCGCCGAAGAGTGAGGACAGTCCGCTCGCGGAGCGGCTGAACCACCTCTTCGCGCACATGCACCCGCCCGGTGCGCCGTATACGAACGCCTATGTCGCCGAGGAGATCAGCGAGGGCGCCGAGTACGGCGACGTCACGCTCTCCGAGCAGTACCTCTCCATGCTCCGCAAGGGCAGACGCAGCAATCCGAGCCACGAAGTGCTGCGCGCGCTCGCCAGGTTCTTCGCGGTGCCGGTCGGCTATCTGCTGGGGGACCTCTCCCAGCCGCAGGCCGACCGGGTGGAGGAGGAGCTGCGCTTCCTCGCGGCCATGCGGGACCAGCGGGTGCGGACCATCGCGCTGCGCTCGGTCGGGCTGCCGCCCGAGGTGCAGGACAGCCTCACGACGATCATCTCCCAGTTCCGGCAGCAGATGGACCTGCCGCCGGACCCGCCGGCGACCAGCGGTGAGGCGCCGCATGCCGGCCACTGACGAGCAGCTCTTCGCCACCTGGCGGCGGACGGGAATCGAGGACGGTACGGCCATGCGGGTACGGCGCATACGCCGGCGGTGCAAGCAGCTCGTACAGGAGCTCGCGCTGCCCGCCGCGACCGATCTGCCGGGCCTGTGCGACGTCGTGGCGCGGCGCGTGGGCCGGCCGGTCCGGCTCGCGCCGATGAGCCTGGGCGGCGTGGTGTCCGGCATGACGGCGGGCACCGACGACGGCTGGTGGGTCTTCTACGAGCGGCAGACCTCGCCCTGGCACCAGACCCACATCGTCCTGCACGAGCTGAGCCATCTCCTCCTCGGGCACGAGCAGGACCCCACGGTCACCGAGGACGCGCTGAAGGTCTGGACGCCCCACATGGACGTCGCGACGGCCGCCCGGCGGATGGGCCTGACCGCCCGCTTCGCCCGTCACCACTGCTACGACAACGCCACCGAGCACGAGACCGAGGTGCTGGGCACGCTCCTGATGGCCCATGTGGTGCCCGCGACCGCCAAGGACGACCCGCCGCTGAGCGGCGACGCCGCCGAGATCGCGGCCGCGCTGGCCCCGGCGCTCAAGCACATCCGCCGCGAGCTGGACGGCGCTCCGGGCGCCGCTTCCGACGCTTCGGACAGCGGCCCCGACGACGGGGGGCCGCCCCGTGTTTGACGTCGTCTACTTCTGCTTCGCGGCCGTCGCCTGGACGCTCGCCGGGTACAAGTTCCGCGCCTGGCTGCGCGACCGGCGCAATGCCGACCTGGGCCTGACCAGCATGATGACGGCGGGCGTCGCGACGGTCTTCCTGTTCTCGGCGCCGAGCCTGTACCGGGCCTTCGACCGGCTCACCGGCGTCGCCAACCTCGCCATGGTCTTCCTGTACTCCTCCGTCGTGGTCTTCGCGGCCGGCGCCCTGGTGCTGCTGCTGCGCTGGACGGGCGGCGAGGACGAGGCGGGCCGCCGCCGGGCCCGTTCCCGAACCCGCGCGGTCCTCACGCTCGTCGTCGTGGCCTGGGCAATCGCCGTCACCGGCTTCGCCGTCGGGCGCCCGGACGCCGTGGAGCACCCGCGCGACTTCAGCACCGCGTACACGGACGCGCCCGGCGTCATGGTCTTCCTGATGCTGTACCTCGCGATCTTCGGCGCCAGTCTGGCCGGGCTCGGCACGCTCTGCCCGCGCTACGCCACCAAGGTCGGCCCGTCCTGGCTCGCCCGCGGCCTGCGCGTGCTGGCCGCCGGCTGCTGGCTGGGCCTGCTGTACTGCGCCTGCAAGCTCGTCGGCTTCGTCCTCTCCTGGGCCGGCAGCCCGGCGCTCTGGCTCTCCAACGGCGTGGCCCCGCTGAGCGCTTCGGTCGCCGCGATCCTCGTCCTCGCCGGCTTCGCGCTGCCCGCCGCCGGGCCCCGCGCGTCCGCCTGGCGCCGGCTGCGCCGCCTCTCGCCCCTGTGGCGCGAGGCCACCGCGCAGGCCCCGGAGGTCACGATGGAGGGCTCCCGGCCCGGCCGCTGGCCCTTCGCCGACCTGGAGTGGCGGGCCAACCGCCAGATGGCCGAGATCCGCGACGTACAGCGCGGCATCCGCCGGTACGTCGAGTCCGACGCCGTCGACATCGCCCGCGAGCGGGCCCGTGCGGTGGGCGTCGGACCGGCGCAACTGGCCGCCGTGGCCGAGGCCGTGGCGCTGCGCCGGGGCCTGGACAACCGGCAGGCGGGCCGGCTCCCGGAGCCGTACGCCGAATCCGTCGTCGTCACGACCGACATGGCGCCGGCCGCGGAGTACGAACACTTGGCGCTGGTCGCGGACGTGTACCGCTCGTCCTTGGCCGACACGGTGCTCGCCGAGCTACGGCAGCGCAGCAGCGTCAGAGAGCGCGGGGCCTAGCGGCGGCGCACCACAGACCAGGTGGCTCGGTACGGGGGTCCGAACCGCCTTCGGCGCAGGGCGGCACGGGGCAATTGCTCCGTAGCCGCCCTGCGCCTTGTCATGCCCCGGATACGGAAGGCGGACCGCCACCCCATAAAGTCGGGATTCATGCAGAACGCAGCTCATACAGGCTCGCCGGACCGTCCGGACCCGATCGACACGACGATGCTGCTCGACGACCCCTACGCGGGGTACGAGCGGCTGCGCGAGGCGGGCCCGGTCCACCGGATCACCGGCCCCGACGGGCAGCCCGCCTGGCTCGTCACCCGCTACGCCGACGTCCGCAGCGGGCTCGCCGACCCCCTGCTCTCCCTCGACAAGCGCAACAGCTCGACCGGCTACCGCGGCTTCTCCCTGCCGCCGGCCCTCGACTCCAACCTGCTCAACATGGACCCGCCGGACCACACGCGAGTACGCCGCCTGGTGGCCAAGGCGTTCACGCCCGGCCGCGTCGACAAGCTCCGCGCCCCCGTGGCGAAGGTCGCGCACGACCTGCTGGACGCCATCGAGGCCAAGGGCCGCGCCGACCTCCTCGCCGACTTCGCCGGACCGCTGCCGATCATCGTCATCTGCGATCTGCTGGGCATCCCGGAGCGCGACCGGCTCGACTTCCGCGCCTGGTCCGACGCGCTGATCACGCCCGACCCGGCCCGCCCGGAGGCGGCGAAGGAAGCGGTCGGCGCCATGCTGCGCTTCTACACCGGGCTGATCGCCACCAAGCGTGCCGAGCCGGGCGACGACCTGCTCTCCGATCTGATCGCTGTGCGTGACGAGCCGGACGGCGACGGCGGCGTGGCGGGGGACCGGCTCAGCGAGGACGAACTGACCTCGCTGGCCTTCCTGATCCTCCTCGCGGGCTACGAGAACACCGTTCACCTCATCGGCAATTCGGTCCTCGCGCTGCTCGACCACCCGGAACTGCTGGCCGAGTTGCGTGCCGATCCGGCCCGACTGCCCGCCGCGGTCGAGGAGTTGGCGCGGTTCGACGGCCCGGCGCCGCTGGCCATCCGGCGCTTCCCTCTGGAGGACATCGAGATCGGCGGCGTGCGGATTCCGGCGGGGGAGAGCGTGCTGCTCTCGCTCGCGGCCGCCAACCGTGACCCGGAACGCTTCACCGATCCGACGAAGCTCGACCCGCACCGCGAAAATTTCGGCCATCTCGCACTCGGGCACGGCATCCACTACTGCCTCGGCGCCCCGCTCGCCCGGATGGAGACCCAGACCGCCCTCGACGCCGTGATTCAGCGGTTCCCCGGGCTCCGGCTGGACGTGCCGCGCGAGGAGATGCAGTGGCGGCGGAGCATCCGGGCGCGTGGCCTGATCTCGCTCCCTGTCGCCTGGTAACGCCGACTCGAACAGGCTTTTCCTGCATAACCGTTCCGGCATGCGGTAGAAAGGTTCTGAGCCCGCCCGGTGTGCATCCCCCGTCGCACCGGGCGGGTCTTCGCGTGTGACATATGAGCCGTCTGGCGCAGCATGTACTGCGCGTGTCGTTCCGTGTCCCTAGCGTGGTTGCATGGGAACCGACGCTGCTTCGACCAGGACCACCGGCACCCTGACGGCCATAGCCGTGGCGGGCGCCCTCATCGCTCTGCTCGCCCCGGCGTACGCCACGTCGACGCCCCAGGGCAGGGCCGCACCGGAACTATCCACCACCGATACGGCGGCCCGGGCCGGAACACGGCACGCCGCGGCGCCGCCCGGCGGGCTCACCGCCCGGGCCTGGACCCTCACCGACGCCGAGACCGGCCGCGTGCTGGCCGCGAAGGAAGCACATCGCCAACTGGCCCCGGCGAGCACCCTCAAGACCCTCTTCGCACTCACCGTCCTGCCCAAGTTCCCCGCCGACATGGTCCGCACGGTCACCGCGGCGGACCTCAAGGGCGTGGGGGAGGGCAGCAGCCTCGTCGGCATCAAGAAGGGCCAGCGTTACAAGGTCGCCGACCTGTGGCGCGGCGTCTTCCTGCGCTCGGGCAACGACGCCGTGCACGTCCTCGCCAACATGAACGGCGGCTGGCGGGCCACCGCACAGGAGATGCAGCTCAAGGCGCGTTCACTGGGCGCGCAGGACACGGTGGTGAAGACACCGGACGGGTACGACGCCCCCGGCCAGGTCTCCTCGGCGAGCGACCTCGCCCTCTTCGCCCGCAAGGGCCTGGAGAACGCCGACTTCGCCAAGTACTGCGCCACCGTACGGGCCAGCTTCCCCGGCGGCTCCCGGGGCCCGTACGACATCGTGAACACCAACCGGATGCTGTCCGGTACGAAGGGCGTGCCGCGCTATCCGGGCGTCATCGGCGTGAAGAACGGCTTCACGAGCAAGGCCGGCAACACCCTGATCGCCGCCGCGAAACGGGACGGCCGCACCCTCGTGGCCACCGTGCTCGCCCCCAGCAAGAAGAAGAACGCGGTCTACAAGGAGGCCGCCACGCTCCTGAGCTGGGGCTTCAACGCGAACTGACCCGCAACCGAGGCGCATGCGCGGCCGCCGCGACCGGGCCGCGCAGCGCATCGGCCAGGTCCCCGGCCCAGCCCCTGAGCCCCGTGACGTCGATGCCGTACGGGGCTTCGTGCGCGTACGGCTCGATGGCGGCGGCGCCGCGGGTCAGCAGCGAGGTGGCGCCGGTGACATTGCCGCGCGCGGCGTGCGTGAGGCCGACGGCCAGCTGGGCGAGGCCGCGCCACAGCTCACGCTCCTGCGGCGGCCCGGACTTCCAGGCGTCCTCCAGCACCTCGTGCGCGTGGAACGGCTTCCCCTCGTCCAGCAGCCGCTGCGCCTCCGTCAGCGACTCCAGCGGTGTGCGGACCACGCCCTCGGGCTGCCGCTCGACGCCCTCGGCGCCGTACGGCAGCGGGCGGCCGAGCCCGTCCCGCGGCCGGGCGTTGCGCGCCCGGCCCTCGGC
>NZ_NHSG01000316.1:0-2734 GCF_020024005.1 Streptomyces purpurogeneiscleroticus | reverse complement strand
GACTCGGACGGCAGGGGCGGGCGGGAGATCACTCCCGCGGCGCTCAATCGGGCCGTACTGCCCTTGCTGACCAGGACCGCCATGACGGCGGTCGAGATCACAAAGCGGGGGAGGCGGGTGAAGTGGCCGAGGCTCCGGCGGTCACATATACGGCGGTGCCGGGCAGCACGCCGAGGGCCGTCGCGGCCGTGAACGGCCACAGGCGTGCTCCGGAGAAGGATGAGGCAAAGTTGATCGCCTGAAACGGAATGCCGGGAACGAGACGGAGCAGCAGCACTCCCCGAAGGCCCTGATCCGGTGCCGCATGCACACCGCGCCATAGCGCTCCTGCCGAGGCAACCACACGGCGCACCCCCACATGCCAAGCACAGGCGCATTCACTCAGACGGCAAGCGTGTCGGCATCCGGGCCGCGGCCACCGACGCGGAAGATCACGGGTGGCCGACACGGCCAAGGAGGCTTCCGCACAACAGCGAGGGACGGGATGGCGACCACGGAAACCGCTGCGAAGAGACTGTGCATCGGCGCCGTCGTGCCCCGCACCGGACGGCTGTCCAAACTCGGCGATCCACTCTCCTTCATCCTGACGCACCTGGCACCGCGCCTGTCCCACCTGACACGCGGTAACCGCCGCCACCCCGTGACACTCGCCTGGCGCGACAGCCGGTCCGATCCCGCACACGCCCGGCAGGCCGTGACCGAGCTGGTGCGCCACGAGCAAGCACAGATCATTGTGACCATGGCAGGCACCAAGGTGCTACCCGCCGTGGCCGACGCCTGCGAAAAGGCCGGGGTGGCATGCGTATCCACCACCTTCCCCTGGCAGGCATACGTGCACACGCGAGGCACCGGCCCGGGCCGCTTCACCTACCACTTCGCCTGGGGCCTGGACGACATCGCAGCCGTCTTCGCCGAGATGTGGGAGCGCCTCGGCCCCCGGCACCACGTCGGCTGCCTATGGAACGACGACCTGCAAGGCCAATTGCTGCGTCATCCCACACATGGCTTCGCACCCGTGGCGTCCGCCCGCGGCCACCACTTGACCGAGCCGGGCGGCTATCGCGAACCGGCACAAGACTTCACAGCGCACCTCGGCCACTTCCGGGACCACAACGCCGAGATCGTCACCAGCGCGTCCACCGCCGAGGATCTGGCACTGTTCTACCGTCAGGCCGGCGAGCGCGGGCAACGCCCCCGGCTGATCACCTGCTCACGCTGGCTGGCCTACCCGCGCGGCACGGCAGCCGCCGAGCTGGACGAAGCCCGCGTGGCCACCTTGATGTACTGGTCACCCCGGCACCCCTTCCGGTCATCCCTGGACGGCAGCACCGCCGAACAACTGGCCCATGCCTACCAGCAGCGCACCGGTAACCTCTGGATCCAACCACTCGGCCTCGCCCACGCCCTGCTGGAGGTGGCAGCCCACGCCCTGACGACCGCCGACGACCCCACTGTCCCCCGCTCGGTGGCCGACGCGGTCGGCCGTACCCGTCTTCCCACCATCGCCGGCCTCCTGGACTGGACCAGCGGGCCCACCGCCAACGTCGCTCACGTGCCGCTGATCGGCGGCCAATGGAAAACCCACCACCGTCACCACGAACTTGCCGTAGTGACCAACACCAACATGCCCGAAATCCCAGTCGAGGCCGACCTCGCTCCCGCCCGCTGACTTCCCCTCAGAACGAAACACATCTCAGCCGTGGACAACAGGCAAGGCCAAACCCAGCAAGAAACGGGTGTCCGAGCAGTGCGTCAGCTCCTCTGAGCAGCCGTCTTCCGTGCGGCAAGGCCGTAACTCATGGGCGAAGCGTCGATGCCTGGCGCATGGGGCAGCCCGCGACCGCGGCCGAGAAACGGGTCCGGTTGTTCCGGTGAATCAAACCTTGGGAACACTGCTACTGAAGCACGCTCACGCCCCACACCCGACCTGCGCCAGGGGACCGATGCCAAGGCCCTGGCTTGGGCCCCAACTGTCTTCACCGCCACCCAGTGCCCCCGGCCCTCTAGTGCGTCCCGAGCCAGCTGACCGGCGGCGGCCTTCTCGGCCCGGTGGGCGGGCGGTCAAGGCCCGGGCACGAGAGGCATTCTTCCGTGAGGACCTACTTGCGAACTCTGCTACCGCTCGTCTTCACCCCTCCTACCGGCCCCAGTTAGTTGGGCCACGGGCAGGCAATCCTCTGGAAGAACGACAGCAACTGCTGCGGCACGAACACCTGGCTGCGCCTCCAGCCGGTGAGCCAGGACGGTACCCGCACCACCGGAGACGCCGTACGGCTGATCCGGCAGGACCGCGACTGGGAAGGCGGACTGGTCGAGGCGCCCACCCTCGTCCGGCGCGACGGCCGGTACGTGCGGTTGTACTCGGCCGGCTTCTACGGTGACGGCGGCAGCAAGGCGCTCTACCAGGCCGAGGACGCCCGGGTCGACAAACGCCGTGATCCGGGACGCGGTCGGCGCCCTGGGCGGCCGGGCCGTCGGACACAGCGACGACCCGGACAGCTCCGTGGAGTTCACCTTCTTCGCCGCCGCGGCCGGGGACCACACCCTCTCCGTACGCTTCGGCAACGGCTCCCTCGGCAACGGTGGGACCGCGGCCTTGGAGCACCATCCGGCTGTCGAAGGGGGCTTCTACGCCGAGCTGGACAGCATCGAGGTCGTCCGACCCGCGGCTGTGGGAGTACGGGCGGGACTCCGGCCACGGGAAACGGGCGGGGCTGCCGGAGTCCCGCCCGTA
>NZ_NHSG01000315.1:0-21546 GCF_020024005.1 Streptomyces purpurogeneiscleroticus | reverse complement strand
CCCACTGCCCGCCCAAAGCCCTCCACCTCCGCCGACCTCGGCGGGGGAGAAGCTCCCGTACCGGGTCACCGGGGCCGGAGTTCTGCCCGACTCGCTCACCGACCGCGGCATGGCCAAGACCTTCGCCCACCTCTACGCCGGCGATTACCAGCACGCCAACGGCCTGGGCTGGCTCAAGTGGAACGGCTACTGCTGGATCCCCGACGACCACGACACCGTCGTCTGGGCCGCCGGCGACATGGCAGAATCCCTCGCCACCACCGACCCCGACGGCCTCCACAGCGACGCCGACCTGCGCCGCGCCCGTCACCGGGCGATGTCCACCACCGGCATCAAATCCATGCTGATGCAGGCCAAGTCCGCCCGCGGCATGCTCCTGGACGCTGCCGCCCTGGACGCCGACCCGCACGTGCTGTGCACCCCCGGCGGCATCGTCGACCTGCGCACCGGCCGCACAGGCGCCCCCGATCCGCGCCGCGACTTCCACTCCCGCGCCACCTCCACCTCCCCGAAGGAGATGCCCACCCCCCGCTGGGACCGTTTCCTCAAAGACACCTTCGGTGACGATGCCGAAGGCCGGGAGATGATCAGCTACCTGCACCTTCTGCTGGGCTACTCCATCACCGGCGACGTCGGCGCGCAGATCCTGGCCTTCCTGTGCGGCTCGGGCAAGAACGGCAAGAGCGTCCTGCTGGATGTCCTGGTCAAGCTCCTGGGCGAGTACGCCGACGCCGCCCCGCCCGGCTTCCTGATGGCCCGCCCCTTCGAAGGCCACCCCACCGACCTCGCCGAGCTCCACGGCCGGCGCGTCATCGTCTGCTCCGAGCTGAAGGCCGGAGACCGCTTCGATGAGGCCCGCGTCAAACTGCTCACCGGCGGCGACAAGCTCAAGGCCCGCCGCATGCGGCAGGACTTCTTCTCCTTCAACCCCACCCACAAGCTCTTCGTCCTGGGCAACCACCGGCCCGAGGTCAACACCGGCGGCTTCGCCTTCTGGCGCCGCATGCGCCTGATCCCCTTCGAACGGGTCGTGCCCGACGCCCGCAAGGTCGACAACCTGGCCGACATCCTCGTCACCGAAGAAGGTCCCGGCATCCTGGCCTGGCTCATCGACGGCGCCCGCCGCTACCTTGGCGGCGAGAAGGACCTCACCGGCCCCGAGCGCGTACGCGTGGCCACCACCGCCTACGCGGAAACTGAGGACCACATGGGACGGTTCCTCAACGAGTCCTGCAAGATCGACACTGGCCTGCGCGCCGAGCAGAAGCACCTCTACCTCGCCTACACCCGCTGGTGCGAGAGCGAAGGAGCCACCCCCGTCTCCTCCCGCGCGTTCGCCGCCAGAGTCCGCGAAGTACTGGGTATGAGCTCCCCGAAGGACATGGCCACCTCCAACTCCAAGAAGTACTACCCAGGCATCGGACTGATCGCCGACACCACCGAGGAGACCGCGTGAGCGCCCTGATCGACCCCGAGGACCTCACTTACGAAGTCGACCTCGTGTGGCTGGAAGACATCGCCGACCTGGACTACGTCCGCCAGTCCCTGGACCGCCTCTCCGGCCGCCGCCGCAAACCCGCCTACCACCGCGACGGCCGCCTCGTCGGTTACGCCATCCTCGGCCCCGAAGCCAAAGCCTCCCGCGCCTCCGGGACCTACCTCCGCCGCGTCTTCTGGCTCGCCCCCCATGACCGCGACCAGCAGCCCGATGGGCTGTATGAGATCGGGGCCCCCTCCGAGGCCGTTGACCCCCGCACGCTCCAGCCCGGTGTCAAGGGCTATAAAACCGAACGCTCTGAGGGCGGCCCCCCCTCCGACGCCATGCGCGAGATGGGCATAACGCTGCCTAAGCGGTGAGAACGCCGTCTGCGCCTGCCTCGTTTCCGCTGATTGGTGGACGCATCGCGCTCGCCCGGCAGGTGAAGTGGTTATAGATCGTGCTTTGGAGGTGCCAACCTCCGGAGCCAGCCCTTCAGGATGAGGCCATGGAAAGTTCCCGTCAGAGACAGGGCGCTCAAGTGTTCGGAGCATCGGAAAAAGGATAAAGGTGTCAATGTCGGACTTTATCTGGGTCGAGTAGCGTCGGAACGTCGGTCGCCCCGGAGCCACCGACATCCCTGGGGCCCGTCGAGCAAGACTCCTGATGAGGACATGAGTCTCAATGTGGGATGGTCGGTCACCAGCTTCACCTACTGCGGAAAGGGGAGAGGCGCAGCTCCGCCGCTCTACCTTGCCTGCTCCGCGCTCACCCGGCTCGCGGTACAGCATGCGGCGTCGTCCGCTCGAGAGGCTCCCGATTAGTCGGCTAGCCGTCCGTCCCCACGGCAGACGAGGAGCAAACGTTGGGGCGTCAATTCTCCGCTTCTGCTTCTGCAGCGTCGCGGCGTTGCGAAGCAGGCATGTGCGCAGCGACTGCCGCCGACGTCGGTGTCTGAGGGTGCCGGCCAAGCAGTTTGCTGGGGCGTTGGGGTTGCGCCGCCATCAACAGGGGTGGCTCGGTGAGGTCTGCTGCTTCCTCGGCAGCGACTTGGAGGAGGATGCCCAGCAGAGTGCGAACGGGCGCGCGCCGATCTGTACGACGACATGCACTGAAGAACGATACGGGTGAAAGACCGACGAGCCGCACCGTGCGAAGACCGCTGTTGATCGGCGGGGAGTGCTGAAGATGTGTGGCGATCGCCACGCCCTTTCCACGGGCGACACACTCGTACACCCTCGCAGCATCCTCTGCATTGATCTCGACGAGACGGGCATCACCGGGCGCTCGTGTGTCGTTGAGGAGGAAGGGTGCCATCCATGCCGCGGGTACAGCGGGATTGCACAGCAGCGGCAGTTCCCCGAACTCTCCAGCATGCACTTGCGGCGCCTCCGCGAGCGGGTGCGATGCCGAAACGATGCCGAAGCGATCGCCGGAGACCAGCGGATGGAGGAGAACACCAGAAGGTGCGTCTTCGACAGCGCCCCACACCACGTCGACCGCCCTCTCTAACAGGCAGCTATACACAGCGGATATCGGAAGGCTGCGACACAACAGCCGCACTCCAGGGTGGTGACGTCTCAACTGCTCTGCCGTCCGGATCAGTGAATACCTGGACGGCTGGTCGCCGATCCTGCCCAGCACTCCAAGCCGCAGGGTCAGCGCTGCAGGCGAGGCGCGGGCCGCGGCGCGCGCTGAGTGAGCGGCGGCCAGCAGCGGCGCGGCGTGAGCCGCGAAACGTCTGCCGGCTTCGGTCGGGCCCGCCACCCCGCTGGTATCACGCGTGAGTAAGGGAACACCGACTTGGTGTTCCAGGCGCGCGATGCGCTTGGATAACGCCGACACCGTTAGGTGCAAACGCTGTGCAGCTCGTCCGTAGTGCGCCTCCTCCATCAAGATGAGGAAGCTCTCCACACAGCCCAAGTCAAGATCCATGACGCGCCCCCACCACAACGCAGGATCCCTGGTAGTGCGCAGTGTCCTGACCAGGCTCGCGCTCGGCAAGTATCGGAACTGGCCGACCAGCGACCGTCAATGGGTGTTTCCGGTACGGACACACCCGTGTCGCTGAGATGCCGCACGTCGCGACACTTCTCGTACGTGAGCGAACCTCGGGATTGGTTCCCGCCGATGAGAAAGCGAATGCGGAATCACCTCTTCCGATCAGTTCGCCGATTGCGGAAGCGAGGAGGCAGACATGCCTGACGTGCACAAGATGCTGCGGGACCTGGAAAGGATCGCCGTCGGAATCAACCCCGAGACCAACGCGATGCCTGAAGGATATTTCGTATCCTTCCGCGACGTGGGGCTGCCGATTTCTCCGGAAGATTACGCCGATCCATACAACCCCATCGGCATCAACCTGAAGAAAGAAATCGCGACCCACCCGACCACTGACCCGGCCAAGGCACCGAAGACCGGCAGCGAAGCGGTCGATACGGACGCGGAACTACGGGCAATCACGAAATCTCAGCGCGCTTATGTCAACACATTCCTGCTCACCGACAAAAAACTGCGCATGACCAACAACTACTCGACGCTGCCGGGCAGCGTGAGTGATTCCTGGTGGGCGATCATCACTGGCGCCAACGGTGTACCGCCGAAAAAGGACATCGTCCCGGAGCTGAAGGCGGCCTACGACACGGCGCTGGCCAACCTGCAGAGCCCTGAAGGCGACCCCACGCCCAAGTATCTGCGCTACAAGGAGTATGAGGCAAAATACACGAAAGCTCAGAAGGCGTACATCCAGGCATACGGCAGGGCGATCAGCGACCCCAAGCTGCTTTCCCGATTCCCGGCGGGTGAGGGGCGCATACTGCAGGACGCGATCGACGATGCCCTCGACGAGTGGAACTCCTTCGGAGCCAAGAGCGAGGTAGAGAAATGGATCGCTACCCTGGCGGCCCAGGGTACCGAACCCGCGATCGCGATGATATCGCGGTGCAAGAAGCGCTTCGAGAATAGTCTCCTCAACTTCCCGGGCGTAAGTAATATCCCATGGGTTGTCATGTCGCCGAGTAACTGGTGCGACCCCGACAACGAAGACGGCTGGAACGTGTACACGAAGGACACCGAGCACACCGAGGTGCACTACAAGTCGTCCTCCACCTCCTACGGTGGAGGAGGGGGATTCAACATCGGATTCTGGCGCGCCGGCGGTGGTCTCCAGCACACGGAGAATAGGGAATCCCTGAACATACAGGGCAGCAACCTCGACATCAGCTTCAAGTACAGCGTCGTCGACATCGACCACGTGGGTGTGGACACCTCGCTGCTGGAGCTGAAAAACTGGTTCCTGGTAGGCGACTACGCCAAGGGCAGCATCTCCCACGGTGCCATGGCGCAGGAACGACCGAGCACCGGTGCTGAGGTCTTCCTGCCATCGATCGTGACCCGGCTGATCCTGGTGAAAGACCTCACCATCAAATGGGACAACTGGCGATCCGAGTGGCAAGAGAAGACGTCGTCAACCGACGCAAACGTGTGCGTCGGGTGGGGACCTTTCGCCCTGCACGGCAACTACTCGCACCGTAGTGCCAGCCGCGATTTCGTCGCCGACAGCGAGGGCGAGGGATTGCAGAGCCACGGAATTCAGCTAGTGGGCTACATGTCCGAGATCCTGCCCGAGAGCCCCAAACTCAATTCTTCAGACTTCATGAAGTGAGAGCGTCCGTTCTGTGGTGTCTCACAGGCAAACTGACAATCGTTGAAAGGAAGCGCTATGGCTCTTCTCGTGCGCTCACTGCTTGACCCTCTGAGGGAGTGGGTGCGCACAGAGCTGCGCACCACGACCGATTCGGCGACAAATTTTCGGATGGATCGGTTCGGCACTGCTCTTTCCGAATCGGACTTCATCCTTCCGGGTGCCGTGCAGGGTGGATACTCGCCGGAGCTGGCCACCGAACTCTTCTCGGATCTGGTCAACCGGACTCCGAAAGAATTGGAGACGGACGAAGAAATCGCTTTCTCGGAGTCGGACACCGACACGGGGTACTTCTATCGTCTGCTGTCACCGGCCAGCCCCTACCTGCCGTCATCGTTGGGTACCGCGAGTCGGCAGGAACGCATCGCAACGTTCTCCGTGATGAAGGCTGAGGCTATTCGGATCTGGACGAAGATGGCCATCGCGTCAGTGACCGGTCAACTACATGAGTTCCGGCCTGCTGAGGCCCAGCCAGCGAACTGGTACGACAAAAACGCCTCGACAGAATGGAAAACGCTGAATTTCCACGTCACGGGAAACACCCAGTTCCATATCTCTACGGGAACTACCCCGAGTCGAAACCCTCAAATGCTCTGGCGGGTTCCGGAAGATCGGCGGATTGGTGCGACAGTGGCAATACCGCCACCGTACCGAGGGGCGCCAGTTGTTTACATCACACGCATCGAGCCAAAGACGAAGGAATGCGTCATGACTTTTGACGCCTGCCTGGTGCGAATCGTCCGTAGGTGGCTCTTTTGGCCGTTCCTAAACGACGTCACGTGGTGTGTACCCGGCTTTGCTCGCGGAGAACTGAGCAGGCCGAGTGTGAGCGGTTCCATCTCTCTAATTCCCATAGCTTTACTGGCTATCCGGAATTTTCGAGTAACTGCTGACTGGGCGGAAGAGGATATTCCAATGGCGAATGTGGCGACACATCTCGGCCCGTTCGCCATTCCAGGAGAAATCAACCATGGCGAGCTTACTCACGTGGGACTGCAGGTAGTGGGCTGGCTACTCGAGCGCTTGCCGCTGTTGCCGCCGAACGACTCGCCGCCTGCGGCATAGCCGATACATTAAGTGTCTGCTGAGGTCACGTCTCGGTTGGAAGGAACCGGCATGACGGAGTCGGATAACCTAATCGACCTCGATCGCCATATCTCGTCTCTCTTGGGCAAGCCGCCAGGATGGGAAAAAAACTTGCGAACTCTGCTGACATCCGGATTCACTCGACGATCGTGGGAGGGCGCCGTTGCTACGGAGTCGGCTGACGAAATGATCGAGACCATCGCTAGCAGCCAAATTCTGCAGATGAGTGCATCCTCGGAACGCAGCTGGCTGCGAGGAAATCTTGCCGTCGTCACAAGCACGTGGACATGCAGGGAACCAGCAGAAGGCAACATGCAGATCATTCGCATCTTTGTCAACCGGTCCGGTAGTTGGTTATGCGACTACTGGCAAGAGACGCGATATGGCCGCCCCATGTCCTGAGCGCAACAGAGGCGGCCGTGGTTGGATTGGGTCCTTTGCGCAGAGCAGTAATCGCGTTTAGTTCCTGACCAGGAAGGAACAGGCATGCCTGGCTGGTACGTTCACATGCAGGCGGCGGAAGACACCGTCGAACGGCTGCGGCCGCGTCCATCACGGTTGGACGGTCGGAGGCGGTAAATCAACGTAAAAGGTATCAATAACCGACACCAATCAGCCTCCTACGCAAGTACGGATCCGCTTGCGTAGGACATCGCACAGTCTCTACGCCTCAAAACGCCAGGGTTGAGCGAGGCCGCTTATTGGGCTCTCTGAGCTCAGGCACTCCCGGCTAGTCCCAGCACGCTCATCTGTACCACGCACTTGATCACACCAACACTGCGCAAGAAGAAGCACTGGAAGCCGGGATTCATTCAGCCGTCGCCGCAGATGTCGGCCATTCCGCTTGATCATGCCCGTCACCTGTTGCCGGTACCCGGCTCACACGAGCATGCTGCAAGCAAGCGAACACGGTTTGTCAATGTGCCGCCGGAGCGAGCAGCCTGCGACAGAGAGGTAGAAGAGCACCTCTTTGCAGCGACAGCGACCTCCCTGGAAGCCTGTGCACAGTTGCGTGGTCGGATTGACCGTCAGGAGGGAAAGCATGCGACGAAGCGTTCGAGATATCTGGGTTGCCTTCAACAGGCCGATCGAGGCGCGGCTGGATTTCATGTACTTGGACTCAGAGGGCTGGGTCACCACCGCCCTGGGGAACAAGATTGACGAAACACGCAAAGGCGGGCGTACGCCAACCGACGCGGAACGCAGGGCCTCGCTTTCGCTGGCCATGGAATGGTCTTGGGAGAACGAGAGGCACGAACGCGCAACACCGGAGGAAGTCGCCGCCGAGTGGGATCGAACCAAGGCACGGTTTGACCAAAGGAAAGACGGAGGAGGCTCCTTCGAGCAGTACGCCACCCTCCGCCTCCCCGACGCAGCAATCGATACGGTGATGTTCCGCAAACTCGACTCGACAGAGCACGCGTTGAAGGCCCGGGCAGAATTCACGCATTTCGACTCCATGCCAGCCGATGCTCAACTCGGGCTCCTCAGCATGGCATGGGCCATGGGGGTAGCCCGCTTCGAAATCTTCAAGATATTCCGCGCGGCAGTCGCCGACGGACACTGGACCGACGCCGCGAAAGAGTGCCGAATAAGCCCGGATACCGGCACCCTGAAGGTGCGCAACGACCGGAATCAGCAACTGTTCCGGAACACCGGCCTTGTCATCGCAGAAGGCCGCGATCCAGATATCCTCATTTGGACCAACCCGACATAACTGTGGCAACGCAACCTAGAGCCCGTGTATCCCATCCGTAGATGCGCAGCTATGCGTCGTCCTTGGTGGTCACCACGTAAATCCGTTCGTCGGCGTCCCGCTTCCGGCGGGGCACGTCGTCCTCGAGCCTCCGTGTCACAGTGAGCTCAGCGGGCGAAAGCTTCGGTGAGGCGCACGCTGTAACCGTCCTCTTCCATCAGCACGACGGTGACGCCGAACGGGGCGGGATGGTCCAGCTCCATCGGGGTGCAGGCGAAGTTCACCGCGGCCTGGATGGGCGGGACCAGCTCGCCACTCGGCCGTGGCGCGCGGGCCGGCATCCAGTCGGGGGCGACTGACGCCCAGCCTTCGGGGCTATGAGACAGGGGCTGCTCGCTGTAGGGAAACTGGTGCAGCACGTGCCCGTCGCAGGTGGCGAGCACCATGTTCAGGCACGGGGCCGGGCCGACGACGGGCAGCTGGCAGGCGGTGGCAACGTCGTGGGTCTCCCACGCGAGGACCACCTCGTCCGCGCCGGCCGCCGCGGCAATGTTCGCGAGCTCCGCGATTCCAGTGAGCGCGTCCTCGCCCACCTTGAGCGGGCGGACCCAGACCATCCCGACCAGCTCGCCGTGCAACAGCGGTATGATGAGTGGGCGCGGCACCGCGCCCTCACTCAGCCCTGCGGTGTATGCGCTCTTCACCACGCCGACCAGTGCTTCCCACATCCGTGCTTCCACGGAAGCTCCCTTCGCCTGCCGTTCCGATCACCGCACCCTGTCACGGTGATGGAGGAGCCAGCTCCCGAAGCCGTGATCCCACGGCGGGCCCCGCTGTGTGGGCCCGTGCCCCGCCGGCTCTCGCGGCGGTGCGGGCGGTTTTCCGGTAGCGCCGGATGCACCGTGCGTGAGGAGGATGTTCATGGGCAAAGCAGTCCGGCAAGCCGGACCCGGCTGAGAGCGACGATACAAGCCGAACAAGCCCATCCACCGCCGCGTCGAGGTCTCACCTGGGGCCTCCCGCCTGGGTAGAAGCGCAGGCTATCCAGGAGGACCATGGAAGGGTCTCGGGGGCGTCGCCGAGGTGCACCATGGAACTCGTATTGTCGATCATTGCGGTAGTGGTCGCAGCCGCCGCGTACTTCACAGGTGGCGTTGCGAGCCGACGGCTCCGGGTTCGGGACCTGGAGCACTTTTATCTCGAGCGGTACTGGCAGCTACAGGAACGGGCGAGCAACAAAGCGCTGCTCGGGGAGTCGCCGCCCCCGTCCGCCGACTGGATGCCGTCGATGCGGGTCGAGGCCTCACCCCTCGATGAGAAGGATGAACAACTGGCCACGCTGTATCTCCGGATGTGCGATGACGAGGTCCGGATGCGAAATCGCGGCCTGATCTCGGACGACACATGGGAGGAGTGGCTCGAAGCCATGCAGACGTCGGTCGGCCGCTGGCCTACGTCGGACGTGTGGGTGCGAATCTCCGCCAGCTCAGACAGCAAGCTCAAGTATCTTCGAGGTGCTCTGCGGCGGAATGAGACTGACGGCTGGCGTCCCACCGACCCCTGCCCAATGGGAGGCTGGAAGCGCTACCTGCGAGGTCTGCGGTCTTACCCGTGGCCGTTCGGCAAGCCGGACGCGTATGACCCCGCGGATTGGATTGAAGCCGGCAATGCGCCGTAGCCGGAGAGCCTTTTCACTTCATCACTGCGGAGCTGATGGCCCGTTGTGCCCCGGTGGTAATAACAGTGCCGGGCTCTCGTCAGCGCCCCTATGCCCGCGGAAACGGTCACCTCCCCGAGCCCGATCCCCGCGCGGAGGGAACACGGGCGCCGCTCTTCAGGGGGGTGGTACGCCGATGTGCTGTCCGTCGTGATCGATGCGGACGTGGAAGTCGGCCAGGCGGGGCCAGCCCAGCTCCTTCCACGGCTGACGTCGGCGCTGGCTGCGCAGCAGCATGAAGTTGACGGCGGTGAGCAGCTGGCCGGTGGCGCCGCCGGCGTTGTCGGTGGTGAGGGTGAGGAGTGCGTCGGTGCCCAGGGGTGTGGTGAGGGGGGTGAGGATGCGGCCGACGGCGCGGATCTGCTGGAGCCAGGTAGTGGGGACGCGTTGGACGCAGGCGGTGGAGATGTGCCGGTCATACGGTGCCCTGGCCGCGTAGCCGTACGTACCGTCCCCGGTCACCAGGCGAGGGCTGAGGCCGAGGCCCTTGAGGTTGTGTGCGGCGGTGGCGGCGAGGCCGGCGTCGACTTCGATGCTGGTGACGGCCTCGTCGCCGAGGCGGTGACATAGCAGGGCCGTGCTGTAGCCGGTGCCGGTCCCGATCTCCAGGACGGTCTCCCCGGGCTGCGGGCCCAGGTGGCGCAGCATCGTCACGACCACGCGGGCGCAGGAGATGGATGAGGTGAAGGCGTCGCTGCCGGCGGGGGCCTCCGGTAGCACCGCCCCGTCCTCGATCTGGGTGATGAGCGGGGCGCCGGGGCGGTAGACGGCCTTGAGCCACTGGCGGGGGCGACGGGTGCGGTCCATCAGCGGGTACTGGCCGTCGGCGCCGCGCTGGGGCCACCAGACCCGGTCCGGTACAAAGTGCTCGCGCGGCACAGCAAGGAACGCCTCGCGCAGCCATGCCTCGCCGTGGAAGTGCGGATCGAGTTCACTACCGCACTGGCGACGGTAGTGCTCGGCGAGGCTGGTGACGGGGTCAGTCATCGTCGTCGCTGGCAGGCGGGCCGCCGCCCATGTCGCCGTGGCCGCTGCCGGCCTCGGGCTGTCCGGTGTCGGGAATGTCCCCGGGCTCGTGCTGATCGCTGTCTCGGTCGCCGTTGGTCCTGTCCATCACCGTCTCCCCGAGCCGGTCCGGCACTGCTGCCAGGATGGCGGTCGCGGCCAACGGCAGGAAGGGTGCCGACGCGGAAGCATCGCTGGCTTCTTCCCTCACCGGCCGACGCCCGGCGAGGAACCGTGGCGCGGTCTTGTTACAGCTCGCGGCTGTCCGGGTCGCGGCGTACGTCGGCGTAACGCGTACCCGTACGCCGTCCTCGCCGGGTGTTCGGTACGGCGCCGAGGGGCCGCTGGACCACCACAGCTCGCTGAGCGTCTGGGCCGCGATTGCGGCCGTCTGTTCGTCCGTGGCGGTCACCTCCAGGACGACGAAGCCGGGCTCGGGCAGGTGCGAAATCGCCTTCATGGCCACTCGGACGCGGACGTGCGGTGCCCAGTTCGTCAGACGGGCGGCTGTCACCCGGACGTGGCAAGCGCCGCCGTACGACGACGGGGCGGGCCGATGAGGTCCTCGTCCGGTCGGCAGCTGGGGCACACGCCGTATCGCCGGTCGGCGAGCAGCGCGCGGGCCTGGTCGGTGGTCGCCGACGTGGCGTCCCGCGGATACGACCAGCAGGTGACGCGGTGGATCTCCCATAGCGGGCCGCGGCCGCGCACCCGGCCCGGGTGTGCGGCCACCGGCCAGCGGTCGGCCAGCGCCGGTCCGCCGGCCTGCTCCTGGCGCTGCTCCTGCTGTCGCCGGGTGATCTCGGCGTCGACGGCCGCCAGCTCCTCGGCCAGCTGCGCCCGCAGGTCGTGCAGCTCGCCGAGTGACAGCGGCGGCTGTCCGTCGCTCACGGCCTGCACCCCCCCAAGAGATCGGGGTGTCACATGTGGCCATGCCCGAATGATACGCCTGTTCGAATCCAAATCCAGGGCTAAATCTAGAGCTAAATCCAAGGGTAATTTGTGCTAGCGTTGGGGTGTGCCCACCGAGGAAGAGCTGTTCGAGGCGGTCGATGCGCTGCTGGCGGGGGAGCCGCAGTTGCCGCCGCCGGCGGAGCGGGCCCGGCTGCGGGAGGCGGCCGGTGTCACCCAGGCCCGGCTCGCCCAGGTGCTGAAGTCGACGACGCAGACGGTGAAGAACTGGGAGGCCGGCCGGTCCGAGCCGCGCCCGCCCCGCCTGCAGGCGTACCGGCGGCTGCTGGAGGGCTGGGCCGCACAGTACCCGCCCGAGCCGGTGCCGGAGACGTTCACCGCTGCCGCCCCGCAGGAGCCGACACCCCCGCCTTCCTTCGCGCCCGCGCCGGCTGCTCCCGTACCTGAGGCGGCACCCGCCGAGCGGCCGAAGCCGACCTCGACATCACGGCGACCGGCGACGAAGAAGGCGACACCGAAGCCAACTGCGGCCGCGGACCCGCGCTTCCCCCACGGCCCGCTCGCCGTCCTGGACGGCGAGGGCAACGCCTACTGCGCCGGCGGCGTCGTGCTGGACTGCCCGGCGAAGACCATCCCGCAGCTGGTCGACTGGACCCTCACCGAGTCGGGACTCGGGGCGCCGCGGCTGCACCGGCACGGCAAGGACGCCGACCCGCTGATCGCGCTGACCGCGGCCGCCGCCGTACGCCTCGGCCTGCCCGAACGCCTGGAAGGCCCCGAAGCCCGCCGGTCGCTGCGCCTCCCTGAGGACCACCCGGTGGTCAAGCAGATCGCCAAGGCGAAGTGGAAGCTGACCCAGCGCGGATTCGGCCCGTGGCCCCGCATCTACCGCCCCGCACAGGCCGGCCAGCGCCGGTGCGTGCAGCTGGCGGTCCTGCCCTGGGATGCCTTGGATACCCGGGCCTGGCCCGGCGCCGCCGACCTCTCGCCGGCCGACCTCGCCCGCGTCCTCGGCACCTACGCCCAGCGCGTGCTCACCCCGCGCGGCTCCACCGCCGTCTCCGGCCTGGAACTCATGACGGCGCTGCGGCCGCCGACCCGCCCGGTGAACGACGACGCGACCGGTGCTTGGGTGTCGGGCCCGAACCCCGGTGCGCTGACCGCCCCGGTCGACCCGGCCCCGCCGGAGGCCACCGCCGAGCACCCGGTCGCCCAGGGCTGGGACGGCGGCTTCCTGGACGAAGAGGCGTACCAGTGGGTGCGCGACGTGCAGCTGCTCTCCGATGAGGAGTGCCTGCTGCCGCACGCGGTCGGCCTGGACATCAACACCGCCTTCCTCGCCGCCGCGGCCCGCCTGTCGGTCGGCCTGGGCGAACCCGTCCACGTCGACCGGCCGGTGTTCGACAAGAAGGTCCCCGGCAGCTGGTACGTGGACCTCTCCCACATCGAGCTCGACCCGCGCCTGCCGAGCCCGTTCACGCCGTCCGGCCGACGCCCGGACGGCCCGGCCTGGTACGCCACCCCGACCGTCGCGTACGCCGTGGAGCTCGGCTACGACGTCACCCCGACCGAGGCGTACATCCGTACCGAGACCGGCCCGTACCTGGACCCCTGGCACGACCGACTCAAGACCGCCTACGTCGACACCCTCGCCGACCTCGGCGTCACAGGAAACCTCGACGAGCACGCGTTCCTCACCGCGATGGAACACCACAAGCAGACCGACCCCGGCCTGGCCGCGGTACTCACGGCGATCAAGTCCACCGTCAAGGGCGGCATCGGCAAGCTGCGCGAGCGCCCGCAGGGCCGCCACTACCGCGACGGCGAGCGCTGGCCGGCCCTCGAACGCCCCACCTGGAGCCCCGACATCCGCGCCGCGGTCATCTCCAAGGCGCGGGTGAACATGCACCGCAAGATGCGCAAGACCGCCGAGGCGGTCGGCCTGTACCCGCTCGCGGTGCTCTCCGACTGCGTTGTTTACCCCAGCCCCGGCCCGAGCCCGCTGGACTTCCTGCCGCGCACGCGGGACGGCAAGCCGGTGCCCGGCTCCTTCCGTCTGGGCCCCACTCCGGGCCTGGCGAAGGTCGAAGGCGTCCAGACGATGGCGTGGGCGGTGGACCTGATGGAGCAGCAGTACAACCCGGCCCGCCACATCAAGGGCGACGGCCACGACGCCGTCCTGGAAGGGGAGTAAGCCGTGGGGGACATCGAGGACGCCCTGGACCGCGCCGACCGCGAAGCATTCACGCGAGAGCCGCCGAAAACCCCGCTCGCGCAGATCCGGCTGCTGGTCCGCGCGGAGAAGGGCTCCACCCGGGCCGTGGCAGCCCGCCTGGGCGTCTCCCAACGCACCATCGAGCGCTACCTCGCCGGACAGCGCAAGACCCCGCAAAAGCGCCTCGCGGACGCGCTGCGCCGCGAGGTGCCCAAGGTGTGGCAGCCACGCGTCAGGCAGCGCCGCCGCAAGCAGGCCGCCACCACCGCCGGTATCACCATCGAAACCCGCGCCCGCTTCGGCTACACCGCACCCATCGGCACCACCGACGACGGCCGCATCCGCCGCCTGACCGTCCACCTTCCCCCGGCCTACGCCGCCCGCCTCTTCGACGCCCAGCAGCAGGGCGCCGGTGACCAGCAGTTGCGCGGTATCGTCGCCGAGGGACTCCAGGAAATTTATTTCAAGGACGGCGGCCGCCGCGCCGATGACCTGGAAGTGGAATTCACCGACATCGACTCCATCGACGTTTCCTTCTGAGCCGCACGGACGGGAATTCCGTACATCATGGGCGCCGTGGATAACCGCTATCTACGGCGCCCAAAGGCGTCTGAAAACGGCAGGGTTGGCACGGCGGGCGGTGCGCGGGACACTGCCGGTATGCTGCGGGAAGACGCCGAGAGCAACGGCGCACTCACCGAAGAGGAAGCCGCCAACATCGGCTGAATGCCCATCGAAGACCCCGGCGACGACCAGGACCAAGGCGGCGACGATGAGTGAGTCCGGATGGGATCTGTTCGGCCGGCGCCTGCTGCAGCGCACCTACCAGCCCGGCCGCATGCGCGCCCTCACCCTCACCCCCGGCCCACCCCGCGCCGCGCACCTTGATCCCGATGCGCCTCGCGCGGTGGTCCGCTGGGACGGACAGCGCTGGAAGCTGGTCGCCATCGTCGACAACCTCGCCGCCGCCCAGGCCCTGATGCGCCCCGACAAGCCCGGGCCGGAGCCCTGGTAAGAAGCTGTGTCAGAACCTTCGATCCGAGGGGAGCGGCAGTCTTGGGCCGAGCCGGAAGCGAGCCCGGATCGCGTAGCACGGCCGGGCTCCGCGCCATGAGGCGGCGCCCTATGCTTCGAAGGCTTCGGCGCTGCCCCAGTTCATGTCATTGAGATTCTGACACAGCTTTTTATCCGAAAAGCTTCGTCCGCCACAGGGCGAACAGGTCCCGTGTCTTCGTGTGACGGACCAGACTTGAGTCGTGGATATAGCGAGTCCACCGGCGCCCCTCCACGTCCTTGAAGGACACCGCGAGGGCGGCCGAGTCATCGCCCAGGAAGGACCGGTCGAAGTGCATTTTCGTGCTGAGGCCGGGCTCGATGTAGCGCGCCACCTGGTGCGGAGGCCTGCCAGGCCGTCCGGTGCCTAGGCCTTCCTGGTCGACCTGTGCGAACCTGACAAGCACCTCGAAAATCGGCCTCGTGGCCAGATTTCGAATGCACACGATCTGGCCGTCGACATTCCCGAAATCGTCATCCTCAAGGTCTGCGGGGTGCGCGATCACGCTGCGGGCGTCAGTGCGGTGATTCTCATGGCGGTCGCGGAAGAAGACCGCCGCGGCCACGGCGAAGGCAAAGGTGGTGACGACGGCACTCACCCAGGTAGGGACTGTGCCCCAGTCGAGGTTCATCGTCACAGTCTGGCCAGCGAGCTAGTGTCGCCGCCTCGCGCTTGAGCAAGAAATGAGCTCGGCGGTGCGGCCCTCAAGGAAGGCGGCCCGAACCCTCCTCGGCCCCACCGCGGCCGCGTACGGTGAGAGCGAGACCCGCCTGGAGGACGTCATGAGCGCACAGCCTGAGCACGCGCCCGCCTCGCCGCCGACTTCGCCGCCTGCGCCGGCGGCCGCCGCGCAGCTGCTCGCGCGGATCCGCGCCGACCGTCGCGCGGAGCGCTGGGGGCGGGCGTTCGAGCGGGATTGGGCCGGCGCGCTGGAGGACTCCCGGCACAGCTACAGTCTGGCCCCGCTGTACGACGTCGTCCGCGAATGGCAGGTCCGCCTCGACACCACCCCGGCCGTCGACGCCTTCCTCGACTCCGGCAAGAACGACTCCGACTTCGTCGCCCTCGAAGACGTCCTCGGACCTCGCCGGTGAGCGATGCGGCCTGGTCGATCCGGCTGTCCGCGAAGGCCGGCCAGGCGCTGCGCGAGCTGCCCGACCACGGCCAGGACATGGCCCGCGACGTCCTCGACATCGCCACCCGCACCCCCTGGGGCTGGCCCCAATGGGACCGCAGACCCCGAAGGCGAAGACGTCCGCTGCGCCTCGATCGGACCGCTGTCCGTCATCTACTGGATTAACCGCCCCGCGCGGCACCTGTCCGTCCTGGACATCACCTGGCTGGGATGAGGGCCCTCAGCGAAGAAAGCTCGGCCCCTTACCGCGCTCAGGCCCCGTGGTACGGCGGTGTTGTTGTCGCTACGGTCACCGGATGACGTTCAACGAGGAGTTCATAGCCGACTTACGGCAGAGCGCGGCACCGGCCGGAGTAATCACCAACGCGCTGCGCTGGGACATCTTGAATGACTGGGTCCGGTACCTGAATGACGACCAGTTCCCGGACAAGACGGCAGAGATGTCGTACCACTGGGGGTTCATCAAGAGCGATTTCGGCGGCGACGCACTGCGGTGCCTGTGGAATAAGCATCAGAGCAGCTACGCCATGTTCGCCGAGATCGTGTGGGTGCTGCACCGCGAGTTCAGCGAGGGCGCCGGCGCGGACCACCACCCCCTGTTCGCCGGTCTCCCCCCCGATCCCTGCGAACGTTCTGTTCCAGAAGATCGCCAGCGCCTCCGCAGTGGTCTGGCGGGAGATGAGCGAGGAGCAGCTGTTCGAGAGGCTCAGCAAGGCGCCGCAGGACTATGCCGCCATGGGGTAACGCCGCGCTCTGAACGCAGAAGAACCAGCACTCAGGAGCTGGGCGCGGCCGCGCGGGGCCTCACCCCGCACGACCGCGCCCCGAAGCAGGCTGGTGAGCGGGCGCCAGGCACCCGTCGAAAGTGCCCTCGCGGCATCACGCGGGGGCCGGCTGCGGTGCGGTTCCTCCAGCACCTCGGCGACCTTCCGGGCCACCGGTCCGGAAAGCGGGACCACCTCGTCACTGGTGCATGATGAAGCTGTGGGCGGGCGACTGGGAACAGTCAGGGTTTGTTGGGAGTCCTATGCCGCATGTTCGCGGATACTACCGAGCCGACGGAACTTGGGTGTCGCCCCATGAGCGTGGTGCACCCATCGGAGCGCGCCTTACCGGCGAGGGGGATGGGTCCAGCATCTGGTACTGGATCATGGGGTTCACTGCCCTCACCTTGCTGCACGTCGGTCTGGCAGTGACCGCGGCTCCTGACTACCTCGTGGGAGCTGTCCTCTTCGGCGCAGCCGATGTCGGCGCTCTTCTTACAGCGAAGCGCATAGGCACTGAAAGGCGGGTATTGGAAGCGGAGCGGTTACGTCTACAGAGTTCGCAGAAGGATGCGGCAGAACGGGGGCGTCGCGAACTCGAGGCGTACGTATCGGACTTAGCTGCGGCTGGCGCCGAACACTTGAGGGAGCGCGCACACGACTGGCAGCAGTGGCAAACGCCGGATGGACGACCAGGGCCCTATGCGCCGAGGGCTCGGCCGCCCCGCCCTACTTGCCCGCGTTGTGGAACACAAAAGTACGGCCATCCCGGCTCGGAAGTCTGTTTCTGGTGCGGACAGTGAACGACGGAGCGACCCGGTCGAAAGGCGTTGGTCCTGCCGACCATCGACCATTGGAACACTGGGTGAGGCTAGGTCGTCTCTGATGGCTCTTGTACGGTGCCACGAAGCCAGATGACGATCGCGGCAACGGTGAGGTGCCGTTGAAGACGTAGTCACGCTCGTCAAAGCGGGCGGCCACCGCGCGGAAGTGCTTCCACTGGCTGACGCATCGTTCGACCGCGCTGCGGCGCCGGTACTGGACCTTGTCGAAGGCGGGTGGGCGGCCTCGGGCCCGGCTTTGCCGTCGACGGTTGGCCCGCTGGTCGTCCGGCTCGGCCTCGCCGCCGAACTTCGGCGCCGCCTCGAGGTCGCCGACCGCCACGGCGACGCAGTCGGACTGCTGCGCCTGGTCATCGTGTTCGAGAGCGGCGACGCCACCCCGCGCAAGCTAGCCCGCCACTGGGAAACGGTCCGCCAGCCGGCGACCCGAGGGTATCCCCGGCCTTCACCATGCTGACCGACGTCCTGTTCGTCGGCGACACGGCCCGCATGAACGTGTTCTTCAACGGCGACCCCACCCTCAGCTTCCTCGGACCGGAAGGCCGCGAGCAGTTCTCCCCGTCGTCCTGGGACGGGTTCCCACCGGCACCTGGCGAAGGTTCGCCCCGGCGGCCGGCCCTGCCCCCAATGACCGCGGGCGCCCGCATCGGGGCCGCGTCCACGTCATACAGGGCGGCGACACCGCCCGCCAGACGCAGGCGCTGACCGACTACGAAGCCCTCAGGCGGGTCACCGGCGTTTGCTGAGCCGGGTCCGGATAGGCCACAGCCCCCTGGAGGAGAAGACCCCCTTGGGGCCTGACGCGAGATATCCGCTGTTCAACAACGCTGCGAGGTACGAGTCACCTCGAACGATGGTCGGTCGCTACTGGTTCCGCCGCTGGAAAACTGCTGCCCACATGCGACTGAGGCCGCTACGTTCAGGCCGTATGAGCAAGAATCTCTCCCTGCGTGAGGCCGCGTTGGCGTGGCTCGAGTACGCGGGCGGTCTGTCCCCGACCCCCCAGTCCATCGTGACACTGATGCTCCAGCCCCACTGGGAGAACGTGGAGAGAGCGGTGGCCGCCGCAGCGCCTAGAGAAGAGCACCCCGACCTCTACGCCAAGGTCGACGGAGACTGGGTCCCGAACTCCCGAACGCTATTGGAGGGGTCGGGACTGGGTGAGGCGGCACGTCTGATTGCCCAGGGCGTGCCAGTTCCCGTCTCCGAGGTCGCGGACAGCTTCGTCACCTTCTGCACTGGCCCGGCACCGGTCCCCGAACGATGGCTGCTCCTCAACGGCACCTTCCCACAGGGAACACGGATTCCGCTGGGACGGCACACCTTGCAGACCTTCACTGCGAACGAGCTCCGTCAGACGGTCCCGATGCCGGCGCTGAACGTCCTGCAGAGCCGGAGCCGTGATCTCGACCTGATCACCGGCGCACCGTTTCTCCATGTTCCTGATCCCGGCCGTCCGGTCACACGTCGTCCGACCTGGTTCGACTTCACCGGCCCGCGTGCGGAAGCCCAGCACTGGCAGGCACTCCTTCCCCTGATGCTGTGGGACAGCGCACTTCTCCGGGTGAACTCGGTCTTCACCGTCGCGCGCGGACGCCGCTTCGATCTGAACCCCAGAGACGTGCCGACGACCATCCAGATCTATGAAGGCCGGTACGGGAGAGAGGAGGAGGTTGAGGTCCGCGACACCGGAGACTTCCATGTCCCGGCCGCATATCTTCCAGCCCTGGCTGACTTCTGCACCGCGATCTCGGCGAAGATCGACGAGGTCATGGCAGGCGCGACCCACGAGCGGCGCATCCTCAACCGGCGCGCCCGGCGACTCGAACGCGCAGCCCGGCACCTCCTGGCCGCTTACCAGCGCACCTATAACGACGACGGCGTCTGGGAGGTGGAGGCCGACGAGTTGCACCTCGACTACGTCATCGCCCTGGAAGCCCTGCTGATCAGCCCCGACGACAAACGCGAGGGCATCGCCGGAAACATTCGTTCCCGCGCGTCTGCACTGTTTCTCGGCCCTGACCACCAAAAAAAGGTCATGGCCATCGTCCAACGTGCCTACAAGGCCCGTTCCAACTACGTGCACGGCGACGTGATCAAGGATCAGACAGAGAAGGAGAAGCTGAAAGAGCTGCGAACTCTCCGGCTCCTCACACTGCAGGTCATCCTGCGCTGGCTCGTCTTGACCCCTTCCGACACCGAGGATCTCGCGCACCTGCTCGATGCCGCCATCCAGGGCACAGGCCGCGAAAACCGCATTGGCCAGTCCCTGCGCGTCTTCTTCACCACCACCCCGCCACGCAACCGGCCCGCCGACATCACCGCCACCTGACACATGTGGGAAGCCGCCCGCAGCAAAGGGAGAAGCCCCGGCGGCCGCTGGGGCCTCATGGTGGTCGGCGCCCACGCTTCCGCTTACCCGCCCTGGCGTAGCCTGCTCGGGAGCACAGGCCGTGACGATGTGCCTGGTTCGCTCCACACGCTGCGGAGAGAGGCAAGCAGGGCATGGCGAACAACGGGCAGACGGACACGGCCGTATTGGTGGCGATGCTGAGCGAGCGTGCCGCCGTAAACGTCCGGCTGGCACTGGCCGCGGACGCTTGCGCGTCAGGGCGCGTTCGAGTGCCACGCCGCAGGCAGATCCAGCCGCGCTGACAGGATTTGGCCGGGGCGTGGCTCCAGGCCCGAAGGCGCGGTACCGCGCGCGTGGAAAAAAAGCAGGGCGCCGCCGGAGAACTCCGCCTGGTCGAAAGTGACCCTGTGGTCAAAGAACTCTGCGCGGTCGAAGGTCACCACGGCGCCGGAGAACGTCGCGTCTTCGAAGGAGACCTGGCCACCGGAGAACTTCGCGAGGCTGAAGTAGACCTCGCCGCCGGAGAACTTCGCAAGGCTGAAGGAGACCGCACTGCCGGAGAACTGCGCGCGGGTGAAGAAGACCCGGCCTCCGGAGAACTTCGCGTCAACGAAGTTGACCTGGCCTCCGGAGAACGTCGCGTTGCTGAAGGACACCGTGCTGTCGGTGAACGTCGCGCCGTGGAAGTCGACCCGACTGTCGGTGAACGTCGTGTCGCGAAAGTTGACCCGGGCGCCGGAGAATGTCGCCTTCGAGAAGTCTCCGCCGTCGAAGACCACGCCGGTGAAGTCCAGGTCGTGGCCCTGCCAGGAGTGCGGGTGGTCGGCGGGGAGACGGAGGTGATCGCGGATGAGGCGGATGACGGTGTGTCGGACTTCCCGCAGGGCCAGGTAGGCGTGCAAGGCGGCTGCGTCGCCGGCCGGGAGGTCGGCCCGGGCGGTGTAGGGGAGGCGGAGGTAGGCGCACAGGACGTCGATGCAGGTCTGGCGCAGGGCGGTGGTGGGGGCGTCGTCGGCGAGGCCGGCCAGGGCGTGTACGCCGCCCAGCCGGACCGCGGCAGAGTCCTTGCCGAGTTGGGAGACGGCGGTGGTGAAGCGTTCGGTGTGCAGCCGGGTGGCATCCCGCAGGGCACCATCCTCATCCACCCGCTGCCGCCGATAGGCCACGACCAAAGCGACCAGGGCACCGGCGCCAGCGACCACCCCGAAGGACAGTTTCACCAGGTCGAACAGTGTCCTGGAGGTGAGCTGGCGCTCAGGCCGCAGGCCCTGCGCCCCCAGCAGGTCCCAGCCGACGAGGAACGCGCCGGCGGCCACGGCGAGCGCGGCCACGAAGGCCGCGGGCAAAACGATCCAGATATGCCACAACCGCAGGCGCCGACCGGTCGGACGTCGAGGTAAATGATGATTCACACCCCTCAGGATCACTCAGACCGCCCCACGGTTGCAGAGCCTCACTACACCTGGCTCCACGCTAAAGGACGGTCACGGCGCGAAGCACCCTCAAGCCACATACCGCCACGCGGCCGGTCCTGTGAGTGGGGGGTGTTGTGGCAGTGGGTGGGCGTCAGCCGGTCGGTGGGGCGGG
>NZ_NHSG01000314.1:0-30255 GCF_020024005.1 Streptomyces purpurogeneiscleroticus | reverse complement strand
GGCGCGCCCCGCACCGCCCGGCCGTCCGCCCCGCGCCGGCCGCCGGCCCCTCCCTCAGTACCCCTCTGCTCGTGCACTGCGTAGTACGCCGGGGACCGCCCGTCTGCTCCCTCGCGGCCTGATCCGCGAGTCACCGGTCCCCTTCCGTACCCCGTGCGGGGCGCGCGCCGCCCCGGCACACAGCAGCCCCCAGGAGCGACACGATCATGAGCAACCGCAACAGCCAGGCGAACAAGCAGGCAGCGCGTGAGCGGCTGCGCGCCGAGCGCGAGCGGCAGGCCAAGAAGGACAAGCTGCGCCGTCAGCTGACGGTCGGCGGCGCCATCGTCGTCGTGCTGGCCATCGCCGGCGGCATCGGCCTGGCCGTCGCCAACTCCGGCGGCGGCGACGGCAGCCCGGAGGACACCTGGGCCAAGGCCAAGGACGCCAAGCTGGTCAAGCCGGCCAACACCTCCGGCGCCGACGGCACGACCATCACGATCGGCAAGAAGGACGCGAAGAACACCCTCGCGCTGTACGAGGACCCGCGCTGCCCCGGCTGCGCCAACTTCGAGCAGAACGTCGGCAAGACGGTCGAGAAGGACATCGCCGACGGCAAGTACAAGGCCACCTTCCACCTGGGCACCTTCCTGGACGACAACCTCCAGGGCACCGGCTCCAAGAACGCGGTGAGCGCGCTGGGCGCCGCGCTGAACAAGAGCCCCGAGGCGTTCCTCGACCTGAAGTACGCGCTGTACTCGAAGAAGTACCACCCGCAGGAGACCGGCCCGGACAAGTTCGCCGACGACTCCTACCTGATCAAGGTCGCGGACACCGTGCCGGAGCTGAAGGGCGACAAGGCGTTCCAGAAGGCCCTGAAGGACGGCACGTACGATCGCTGGGCGCTGACGATGTCGGACGCGTTCAACAAGGCGAAGGACGTACGGAGCACGCCGACGGTCAAGCTGAACGACAAGCTCCTCTCGGCCGACGGGCAGAGCGCGCCGTCCACGGTCGATGTGTTCCACTCCCTTGTGGACAAGGGCCTCAAGAAGTAACGGACGCGTCCGCAACGGCCGGCCCCCGTGGCAGACTCCCCGCCATGGAGGGGACCGCATGAGCAACCGCAACAGCCAGGCCGCCAAGTCCGCAGCCCGGGAACGCATACGTGCCGAACGGGAGCGGGAGAAGAAGCGCGCGAGGCTCCGCCGCCAGCTCGTCGTGGCCGGTGGCGTGCTCGGCGTCCTGGTGATCGCCGGCGGCATCGGCTACGGCGTCATGAAGGCCAACGAGCCCACCGGCTGGGAAGCCGCCAAGGAGGCGAAGCTGGTCCAGCCCGCGCACACGCAGGGCAAGAACGGCACCGAGATCGTCATCGGCGACAAGAACGCCAAGGACACCCTGGAGGTGTTCGAGGACATCCGCTGCCCGGCGTGCGCGTCCTTCGAGCAGTCCAGCGGCGAGGTCCTCCAGAAGGACGTCGAGGACGGCCGCTACAAGGTCCGCTTCACGATGTACGCGTTCATCGACGACATGGCCGGCGGCGAGGGCTCCAAGAACGCGCTGAGCGCGCTGGGCGCCGCGCTGAACAAGAGCCCCGAGGCGTTCCTCCAGTACAAGGAGGCGCTGTACTCGGTGAAGAACCACCCCGAGGAGAGCGTGGACACCTACGCCAAGGACTCCGCGCTGCTGAAGGTCGCCGACCAGGTGCCGGAGCTCAAGGGCGACAAGGACTTCCGGCAGGCGGTCGAGAAGGGCACGTACGACCGCTGGGCGATGGAGATGGCCGGGCTGTTCGGCCGCAAGGGCGTGAAGGGCACGCCCACCTTCCTGCACGGGGACAAGAAGCTGGAAATGGCGCAGATCCCGCAGCAGCAGATGACGCAGGCGCAGTACAACAAGCTCGCGCAGGCCAACTTCAAGAAGATGATCGACGAGGAGTTCGGCCCGGCGAAGAAGTGACGGCGCGGGGGCGCTGACCGGGGTACGGATTCACGGATTCGATGGAATCCGTACCCCTTGTTTCACTTACCAGCCAGTAGTGTGATCGGCCGTGACCGATCATGACCAGATCTCGCGCCGTACTGCCGTCACGGCCGTAGCCACGACCGCCGCCCTGCTGCCCTTGGGCGCCGCCGCCACCGCGCGCGCCGCCGAGCCCGCCGCCGCGGTCCCCTTCCGGCACGGCGTCGCCTCCGGCGATCCGCTGCCCGACGGCGTCCTGCTGTGGACCCGCGTCACCCCGGCCGCCGACGCGCTGCCCGGTTCGGGCAAGGGCCCGGCCACCGAGGTGAGCTGGCAGGTGGCCGCCGACAAGGGCTTCACCAAGGTGGTCGCGCGGGGAACCGCGACCGCCTCGGCGGCCACCGACCACACCGTCAAGGCGGACGTACGGGGCCTCGCGCCCGCCACCACCTACTGGTTCCGCTTCACCGCGCTCGGCGTCCACTCCCCCGTGGGCCGCACCCGCACCGCGCCCGCGGCGGGGACCGCGGCGCCCCACGTCCGCTTCGGCGTGGTCTCCTGCGCCAACTGGGAGGCCGGCTACTTCTCGCCGTACCGCCACCTCGCGGCCCGCACCGACCTGGACGCGGTGCTGCATCTCGGCGACTACCTCTACGAGTACAAGACGGGCGAGTACCCGGCCCTGAAGTACGTGATCCGACCGCACTCCCCCGGCCACGAGATCCTCTCGCTGGCCGATTACCGCATCCGGCACGGCGTCCACAAGACCGACCCCGACGCGCAGGCCATGCACGCCGCGCACCCGGTGATCGCGATGTGGGACGACCACGAGTTCGCCGACAACGCCTGGCAGGGCGGCGCGTACAACCACACGGCGGGCGCCGAGGGCGACTGGGCGGCGCGGATGGCCGCGGCGAAGCAGGCGTACTTCGAGTGGATGCCGGTACGCCCCTCGATCGCCGGCACCACCTACCGCCGCCTGCAGTTCGGCACGCTCGCCGATCTGCACCTGCTGGACCTGCGCAGCTTCCGGGACGAGCAGGTGCCGGTCGGCAGCGGCGAGGCCGATGACCCCGGCCGCACGCTCACCGGGCGGGCCCAGCTGGACTGGCTGAAGGCGGGGCTGGAACGCTCGGCGGCGGCCTGGCGGCTGGTCGGCACCTCCGTGATGGTCTCGCAGGTGGCCTTCGGGTCGGTGCCCGCGCATCTGCTGGGGCCGCTCGCCGAGGTGCTCGGCATGCCCAAGGAGGGGCTGGCCATCAACACCGACCAGTGGGACGGCTACACCGACGACCGGCGCGAGCTGCTCACGCACCTCAGCGACCGGTCCATCGGCAACACCGTCTTCCTGACCGGCGACATCCACATGGCGTGGGCCAACGATGTGCCGCTCAAGGCCGCGACGTACCCGGGGCAGGACCCGGTGGCCACCGAGTTCGTCGTCACCTCGGTCACCTCCGACAACCTCGACGACATCCTGCACGTCGCCCCGCACACGGTCTCCCTGCCCGCCGCCGCGGCCATCCGCGCCACCAACCGGCACGTGAAATGGCTGGACATGGACAGCCACGGCTACGGCGTCCTGGACGTCACCGCCGAGCGGACGCAGATGGACTACTTCGCCGTCTCCGACAAGGCCGACAAGAACGCCACGGCCTCGCACGTGCGCTCGTACCGCACGCTCAGCGGCACCCAGCGTGTGGAGCGGGCCGACGGGCCGGTGGTCTGACCGGAGACCGCGTACGGCCGCCGGGCCGCGCCTCCGGGCTCCGGGCTCACAGGCTCGCGAGGAAGCCCAGTCCCACCTTCCAGGCGCTCTCGGCGGCCTCCTTGTCGTGGTCGGGCAGCCCGTCGTCGGTGAAGAGGTGCCCGGCCCCGGCGTAGCGGTAGACCTCGACGTCGGCGCCGGCCCGCTGCATGCGGAGGTACCAGGCGTTCAGCCAGTCGTGCGGCTCGAAGGGGTCGGGGTCGGCCACATGCAGCTGGACCGGCAGCTCGTCCACGGCGGCGTCGTCGGCGATGTCGGACGTGCCGTGCATCAGCAGCAGTCCGCGCGCCTTCTCGTCGCCCAGCGCCAGATTCTGCGCGACGGAGCCGCCGAAGGACAGGCCGGCATAGACCAGCCCGCGGTCCGAGTACGGGGCCGCGGCGACCACCGCGCGCCGCAGCAGCTCGTCCTTGCCGATCTCGTCCTTGATCACGATGCCGTCCTCGATGGTGTCGGCAGTGCGCCCGTCGAACAGGTCGGGAACGATCACTTCATGGCCGGCAGCGCGCAGTCGCTCGGCGGCCGCCTGTACAGCCGGCCGCAGCCCGTACACAGAATGGAACAGAATGACGGTTTGAGTCGCCGCAGAGCCGGTCACTGGATTCACTTCCCTGTCGATGGATCGCACTCCTTCCATCGTGCCAGTTACGGTCGACAGGGAGCGGACCCCATATCAGGAGGAATCACGTGTCCATGGAGGACGTACTCCGTCCGCTGATCGTCGTGGGCGGCTCGGTCGCCCTCACGCTCGCCTTGGGGTGGGCGGCCGATCTGGCGATGCGCCGGGCCGACGCCGCGCGCCCGGACACCCCACTGTGGGGGCTGCTGCGGCGCTGCCGGATACCGCTCCAAGTCGTGCTGCTGACGGCCCTGTTGCGCGGCACGTTCGACCGCACCAAGATCGCGGTCATCGACGCGCACAGCGGCGGCATCGGGCAGCTGCTCTCCCTCGTCCTGATAGCCGCCACCGCCTGGCTGGCGATCAGGATCTCGGCGGCGATCGTGGAGTCCTCGTACTCGCGGTACGCGGCGGGCGCCCGCGACGCCGCCCGGGTCCGCCGGGTCCGTACGCAGGTCACGCTGATCCAGCGGGTGGTCACCGCGATCGTCATCGTCGTCGCCGTCGCCGCGATGCTGCTGACCTTCCCCGCGATGCGCACGGTCGGCACCTCGATGCTGGCCTCGGCCGGTGTGCTGGGCATCGTCGCCGGTGTCGCGGCGCAGTCCACGCTCGGCAACCTCTTCGCGGGCCTGCAGATCGCCTTCGGCGACATGGTGCGGATCGGCGACACGGTCGTGGTGGACGGCGAGTGGGGCACGGTCGAGGAGATCACCCTGACCTTCCTGACCGTACGGACCTGGGACGAGCGCCGGATCACCATGCCGGTCTCGTACTTCACCAGCAATCCGTTCGAGAACTGGTCGCGCGGCGGCGCGCAGATGACCGGCACCGTCTTCTTCCAGCTCGACCACAGCGCGCCGGTCGAGGAGATGCGCGAGAAACTGGCGGAGATCCTGAAGGGCTCCGACGCCTGGGACGGCCGGGACCAGACCCTGGTGGTCACCGACACCACGCCCACCACGATCGAGGTGCGGGCGCTGGTGACGGCCCGGGACGCGGACGCGATCTGGACAGTGCGCTGCGAGGTGCGCGAGCAGATGATCACGTGGCTGCGGGACGCGCACCCGTACGCGCTCCCGCGCGTCGCGACCGCGCCGGCCCCCATCCTGGAGCCCGGGCCGGAGCCCCGTCCCGCCCTTGAGAAGTAGCGTTTCAGCAGGCGATCAGGAAGGCGTGCTGCGCATACTCCGTACGTCCAGGTGGCGCAGCACCCGGTCGACCACCTCCGGGTCCGAGCCGGGCTCGGAGCGCGCCGCGAGTACTTCGTGGCGCGCGGCCGACAGCAGCTCGCTCTGGATGCGCTGGACCTTCTTCACGCGCGCGATGCGCTTGTCGTAGCCCTCGCGCCGCTCGTCGTCCACGATGTCCGGCGAGATGCGGGCGCCCATCTCGTACGTGCTCCGGGACAGCCGCTCCACGACCTCGTCGGACAGCTCCTCCTCCGCCAGCACCTCCTTCAGCCGCTGCCGGGACGCCTTGACCACCCGGATCGCCAGCTCGCGCTCCAGCGCGTCCTCGGCGTCCGTGTCGGCCCGCACCCCCAGCTTCTTGACCAGGAAGGGCAGCGTCAGGCCCTGGACGACGAGGGTGGCCAGCACCACGGAGAAGGCGATGAAGAGGATCTCGTCGCGGGCCGGGAACGGCCCGCCGCCGTCGACCTCGAACGGGATGGCCAGCGCCAGCGCCACCGAGGCCACCCCGCGCATCCCCGACCACCACATCACGATGGTCTCCCGCCAGCTGGTGGGGATCTCCTCCGCGATGCGGTGCCGGTGCAGCCGCTTGGCCAGCCACGCGGCGGGCAGCAGCCACAGCAGCCGCAGGCCCACCACGACCCCGATGACGGCGGCGCAGGCGCCCAGCAGCTGCTGCCAGTGCCCGGCCGCGGTGCCGAAGATGTTGTGCAGCTCCAGGCCGATCAGGCCGAACGCGACACCTGTGACCAGGGTGTCGACGACCTCCCAGAAGGTGTGCCCGGCGAGCCGGCCCATCACGTCGTCGGCGTCGGCGGCGTAGTGCGCGAGGAAGAGCGCCGCGGTGAGCACCGAGAGCACGCCGGAGCCGTGGAACTCCTCGGAGAGGACGTACGCCACGAAGGGCACCAGCAGCGACAGGCCGACCTGGAGGGTGGCGTCGTCCACCACGTCCATCAGCTTGTTGGCCAGCCAGCCGAGCACCACGCCGACCGCTATCGCCACGACGGCGGAGAGCACCAGCGTGCCGACCGCGGCCGGTGCCGAGAAGGTGCCGGAGACCGCGGCGGCCAGCGCCACGTGGTACAGCACGATCGCGGTGACGTCGTTGAAGAGGCCCTCGCCCTCCAGGATCGACACGAGTCGGCGGGGCAGCCCGAGCTTGCCGGCCACCGCGGTCGCGGCGACCGGGTCCGGCGGCGCGACCAGCGCGCCCAGCACGACGGCGGCGGCCACCGGCAGGCCGGGGACGACGCTGTGCGCGACGGCGGCGACGGCCGCGGTGGTCGCGAACACCAGCGCCACCGCGAGCAGGAAGATCGGCCTGATGTTGGCGGTGAACTGCCGCCAGGACGTGCGCTGCACCGCCGCGTACAGCAGCGGTGGCAGCAGCAGCGGGAGGATGTACTCCGGCGGCACATGGACGTTCGGTACGAACGGCAGCAGGGCCAGCACCGCGCCCGCAATCGTCATCAGCACCGGTGACGGCAGCCCCAGCCGGTCACCGAGCGGGACCATGACCACGGCCCCCAGCAGCAGGACGAACATCAGGGCCAGCTGGTCCACGGCAGGCACGCTCCGGAGCTTCGAAATCAGTCGATCACTGATCAAGCCTGCCATGAAGCGCGGGAAACGCCCGCCGACAGGTCCTTCGGTGGCGGCCGGCCGAGCCGGTCCGGCCTGTCAGGCGCTCTCGGCGCGCACCCGGTCCAGGGCGCGCTGGAGGTCCTCCGGGTAGTCGCTCTCGAACTCCACCCAGCGGCCGTCCGAGGGGTGCTCGAAGCCGAGGCGCACGGCGTGCAGCCACTGCCGGGTGAGGCCGAGGCGCTTGGCGAGCGTGGGGTCGGCGCCGTAGGTGAGGTCGCCGACGCAGGGGTGGCGGTGCGCGGACATGTGCACGCGGATCTGGTGCGTGCGGCCGGTCTCCAGCTTGATGTCCAGCAGGCTGGCCGCGCGGAACGCCTCGACGAGGTCGTAGTGCGTGACGGAGGGCTTGCCGTCGGCGGTCACGGCCCACTTGTAGTCGTGCTGCGGGTGGCGGCCGATCGGGGCGTCGATCGTGCCGCTGAGCGGGTCGGGGTGGCCCTGGACGAGGGCGTTGTACCGCTTCTCCGGGACGCGCTCCTTGAACTGCCGCTTCAGGGACGTGTACGCGCGCTCGGACTTGGCGACGACCATCAGGCCCGACGTGCCGACGTCCAGGCGGTGCACGACGCCCTGGCGCTCGGCGGCGCCGGAGGTGGAGATGCGGTACCCGGCGGCTGCCAGGCCGCCGATGACGGTCGTGCCGGTCCAGCCGGGGCTGGGGTGCGCGGCGACGCCGACCGGCTTCATGATCACGACGATGTCGTCGTCGTCATGGACGATCTCCATGCCCTCGACGGGCTCGGCGACGATCTCCACGGGGGCCGGGGCCTGCGGCATCTCGACTTCCAGCCAGGCGCCGCCGTGCACCCGCTCGGACTTCATCACCTCGGCCCCGTCGACCCGGACCTTTCCGGCGGCGGCCAGCTCGGCAGCCTTCGTACGGGAAAAGCCGAACATGCGGGCCAGCGCGGCGTCGACGCGCTCGCCCTCCAGGCCGTCCGGTACGGGCAGGGTGCGGATCTCGGGAATCGTGCTCACCCCACGAGTATGGCAGTCCCCGCGGACACTTCCGTCGGCCCCGCCCCCGCCTGTGGAAAACCCCCGCGGGGCCCGGGATCAGTCCTTGTGAACGGTGCCGTCCGGGTCCAGGCCGCGGAAGGAGAGCAGCACGATCAGGATGCCGCCGCACACGATTCCGGAGTCGGCGAGATTGAAGACCGCGAAGTGCGCGGGGGCGATGAAGTCGACCACCGCGCCCTGGAAGACGCCGGGCGAGCGGAAGATCCGGTCGGTGAGGTTGCCGAAGGCGCCGCCGAGCAGCAGGCCGAGCGCAAGGGCCCAGGGCAGGCTGTAGAGCTTGCGGGCGATCCGGAAGATCACCACGATCACCACCGCGGCGATCAGCGTCAGGAAGATGGTCAGCGCCTCGCCCATGCTGAAGGCGGCGCCCCGGTTCCGGATCACCTCGAACTGCAGCAGCGTCCCGATCACCTGAACCGGCTCGTGGTGCTCCAGCTCGGCCACCACCAGCAGCTTGCTGCCCAGGTCCAGGAGGTACACGATCAGCGCGACGAGCAGCAGCGTGCCGATCCGCCGCGGCCCGCGCTGCGCGGCCGTCGCGCCCGTCTCCGCGGCGCTCTGCTCGGCGTCCCCGCCGTCCCCCTGCCCGGGCTCCGGTTCGTTGCCCGGCGTACCGGTGATGCGCTCCGCCTCTGCCACGTGAGTCCCTCAGCCCGTTCCAAGTCCGCGGCCAGGCCCCCGCCTGGCTGAGGTCGAGGGTACGGCACCGGGTACCGGCGCAGGTGAGTACGGGTACGGGTATGCGCTCCGGAACGGCACGGGGCCGGGGCAGCGCTGCCCCGGCCCCCGCCCGCCGCTACCGGCGCTCGGTCTTCTGCTTGCACTCCACGCAGAGCGTGGCCCGGGGGAACGCCTGCATACGGGCCTTGCCGATCGCCTTGCCGCAGTTCTCGCAGAGCCCGTACGTGCCCGCGTCCAGCCGCTCCAGCGCCCGTTCGGTCTGCAGCAGCATTTCGCGCGCGTTGGAGGCCAGCGCCATCTCGTGCTCGCGGGTGATGTTCTTCGAGCCGGTGTCGGCCTCGTCACCCGTGCTGTCGCTGGAGTCCCGCATCAGCCCCGCGATGGCGTCCTCGGAGGACCGGATCTCCTCGCGCAGCCGGTTCTCCTCCTCCCGCAGCAACGAACGGGCCTCGTCGGCCTCGGCCTCCGACCACGGCTCCTCGCCCGGCCGTACGGGCAGCTCGGCGGCGGTCGCCGGGCCGGTACGCGCCTTGGGCAGGGCCGTCGCGGCGGCCGTCTGCTCACTGTCGTCCACCGCAGCGGCCGGTGCCCCGCCCGGAGTCTTCTTCGCCACCACCGTCTTGGCTCCCGTCTTCTCAGCGGGCACCGCCTCTTCCGGCGGTGCAGCCTTCCTGGCCGTGCTCTTGCCGGCGGCCGTACCGGCCGTCGTCCCCTCGGCCCCGGTGTCCCCGGCGGACGCCTTCTTCGCCGTGGCCTTCCTGACCGGGGCCTTCTTTGCCGGCGCCTTCTTGGCCGCGGCCTTCTTGCCCGTGGCCTTCTTGTGCGCGCTCTCCTTGGGAGGCGGATTCCCGGTCGCGGTCCTCTCCGTCCCGGTGTCGTCGGCCGCTCTCCGTTCCGTGGGCGCGTGCCCCGTCGCGGCTTCCTCGGCCGCGGCGTCCTCGGGTACGTCCTCGCCCACCGGCGCGTTGCCGGTCGCCGTCTTCTTCGCCGCGGCCTTCTTCGCCGTCTTTCCGGCCGGCGTCTTCTTCGCGGAGGTCTGCTGTGCCCCGTCCGCCCCGAGAGGCGCGCCACCGGCCCGCGCCGCCTCGTCCGGCCGGCCCGTCACGGGGTCGGGTGCCGGGTCCGTCGCCGGGTCCCCGGCCGCGGCTCCGTCCGGCGGCGCGCCCTGTCCGTTCGCCGCCGTGCTGTCGTGCGCGGCGGTCTCTTTCGCCACCATGGCCGCGATCCCTTCACGTATGTGATCTTGCTCGCGAATCGTGACCGGAACGATAAATCGACTCACAGCACGCGGCAACGGGACGCACCGCCCTCCACCGTCCGGTCTCCCCGCACGGGAGCCCGGTCTGCATCCGTTGTGCCCCGCTCCCCGCCCGGTAATCCGGCCGCGATCGGGCAGCCCATCAGGGGCGCGGCGGCCCCCGCGTACGCCTGTCGCATTCCATCGCGTTGCGTATCGGCATTCGGGTCAAGCTTCCCGCCGCCGGTACCTCAGTCGGCGCAGCACGGAAAACCGGTCGGCCGTCCTCTCCCGCGCCCCGTACACTGAGCACAGCGAAAGGCGTGGATGGGACGAGTAGCGCCGTACGCAGCCAAGAGCGACCCGGGGACGGTGGGAGCCCGGGGGTGTGCGCGACGTGAAGATCATCCCGGAGCCGCCGGAAGAACGCCCCAGGAGGCCCCTGGGTGTCACTAGACCCGGCATCGCGACCCCAATGAGGGGGCCGAGGAGTTCCTTCTCGGCCAAGGAGGGTGGTACCGCGGGAGCACAGCTCTCGTCCCTCCGGTCGGAGAACGCAAGCGGTGTCCGCCGGAGGAAGCCCCCGATGAGTCCCACGCCCCAGTACAACCAGGTGCCCGCGCAGGTGGACCTGCCCGCCCTCGAGCACGCCGTGCTCGACTTCTGGCAGGAACAGAAGGTCTTCGCGCGCACTCTCGAGCAGTCCGAGGGACGCCCGGAGTGGGTGTTCTACGAGGGCCCGCCGACGGCGAACGGCATGCCCGGCGCGCACCACATCGAGGCCCGCGTCTTCAAGGACGTCTTCCCCCGCTTCCGGACCATGCAGGGCTACCACGTCGGCCGCAAGGCCGGCTGGGACTGCCACGGCCTCCCGGTCGAGCTGGCCGTGGAGAAGGAGCTGGGCTTCAACGGCAAGAAGGACATCGAGGCGTACGGCATCGCCGAGTTCAACGCCAAGTGCCGCGAGTCGGTGACCCGCCACACGGACGCCTTCGCCGAGCTCACCACCCGTATGGGCTACTGGACCGACCTCGACGCCCCGTACCGCACGATGGACTCCGACTACATCGAGTCGGTGTGGTGGTCGCTGAAGGAGATCTTCAAGAAGGGCCTGCTGGTCCAGGACCACCGCGTCGCCCCCTGGTGCCCGCGCTGCGGCACGGGCCTCTCGGACCACGAGCTGGCGCAGGGGTACGAGACGATCGTCGACCCCTCGGTCTACGTCCGCCTCCCGCTGACCTCCGGCCCGCTGGCCGGCGAGGCGGCGCTGCTGATCTGGACGACCACGCCCTGGACGCTGGTCTCCAACACCGCGGTCGCCGCGCACCCGGACGTCACCTACGTCGTCGCCACCGACGGCAACGAGAAGCTGGTCGTCGCCGAGCAGCTGGTCGAGAAGGCGCTGGGCGAGGGCTGGACGGCCACCGGGCAGACCTTCACCGGCCGCGAGATGGAGCGCTGGGCGTACGAGCGCCCCTTCGGCCTGGTCGAGCTCGAAGGCGCGAACTTCGTCGTCAACGCCGAGTACGTCACCACCGAGGACGGCACGGGCCTGGTCCACCAGGCGCCCGCCTTCGGTGAGGACGACCTCAAGACCTGCAAGGGGTACGGCCTGCCGGTCGTGAACCCGGTCCGCCCCGACGGCACCTTCGAGGAGGAGCTCGCCCTGGTCGGCGGGCAGTTCTTCAAGAAGGCCGACGAGGCGCTGGTCGCCGACCTGGACGCGCGCGGCCTGCTGTTCCGTCATGTCGCGTACGAGCACAGCTACCCGCACTGCTGGCGCTGCCACACGGCGCTGCTGTACTACGCCCAGCCGTCCTGGTACATCCGCACCACGGCCGTCAAGGACGCGCTGCTGCGGGAGAACGAGAACACCAACTGGTTCCCGGAGTCGGTCAAGCACGGCCGCTTCGGCGACTGGCTGAACAACAACATCGACTGGGCGCTCTCCCGCAACCGTTACTGGGGCACCCCGCTGCCCATCTGGCGCTGCGAGGAGAACCACCTCACCTGCGTCGGCTCGCTCGCCGAGCTGACGGAGCTGACGGGCACGGACCAGTCGGGCCTGGACCCGCACCGCCCCTTCATCGACGACATCACCTTCACCTGCTCCCACGAGGGATGCTCGGCGCAGGCCGTACGCGTCCCCGAGGTCATCGACGCCTGGTACGACTCGGGTTCGATGCCGTTCGCGCAGTGGGGCTACCCGTACCGCAACAAGGACCTCTTCGAGAAGCGGTACCCGGCGCAGTTCATCTCCGAGGCCATCGACCAGACGCGGGGCTGGTTCTACACGCTGATGGCCGTCGGCACCCTCGTCTTCGACAAGTCGTCGTACGAGAACGTCGTCTGCCTGGGCCACATCCTGGCCGAGGACGGCCGGAAGATGTCCAAGCACCTGGGCAACATCCTCCAGCCGATCCCGCTGATGGACCAGCACGGCGCGGACGCGGTGCGCTGGTTCATGGCCGCCGGCGGCTCCCCGTGGGCCGCGCGCCGCGTCGGTCACGGCACGATCCAGGAGGTCGTCCGCAAGACGCTCCTGACGTACTGGAACACCGTCGCGTTCCAGGCGCTGTACGCGCGGACGACCGGCTGGGCGCCGAGCCCGTCCGACCCGGCCCCGGCCGACCGCCCGGTCCTGGACCGCTGGCTGCTCAGCGAGCTGAACGCACTGGTCGAGGAGGTCACCACCGCCCTGGAGTCGTACGACACCCAGCGCGCGGGCAAGGCGCTCTCCGCCTTCGTCGACGACCTCTCGAACTGGTACGTGCGCCGCTCCCGCCGCCGCTTCTGGCAGGGCGAGCCGGCGGCCCTGCGCACCCTCCACGAGGTCATCGAGACGGTCACCCGCCTCATGGCCCCGCTGACCCCCTTCATCACCGAGCGGGTCTGGCAGGACCTGGTCGTCCCGGTCACCCCGGACGCGCCGGACTCCGTCCACCTCGCCTCCTGGCCGGTGGCGGACACCTCGGCGATCGACCCGACGCTCTCCACGCAGATGGTCCTGGTCCGCCGGCTGGTCGAGCTGGGCCGCGCCACGCGTGCCGAGTCCGGCGTGAAGACCCGCCAGCCGCTGTCCCGCGCGCTGGTCGCCGCGGCCGGCTTCGAGACGCTCGGTGACGAGCTGCGCACCCAGATCACCGAGGAGCTGAACGTCAGCTCCCTGGCCTCGCTCTCCGAGGTCGGCGGCTCCCTGGTCGACACCACCGCCAAGGCCAATTTCCGTGCACTGGGCAAGCGGTTCGGCAAGGGCGTCCAGGCGGTCGCCAAGGCCATCGCCGACGCGGACGCGGCGGCGCTGTCCCTCGCACTGCGCGAGGGCACGGCCTCGGTCGAGGTCGACGGCGAGACGGTCACCCTGGCGCCGGACGAGGTGATCATCACCGAGACCCCGCGCGAGGGCTGGTCGGTGGCCTCCGACTCGGGCGCGACCGTCGCGCTGGACCTGGAGATCACCCCGGAGCTGCGCCGCGCGGGCCTGGCCCGTGACGCGATCCGCCTGATCCAGGAGGCCCGCAAGAACAGCGGCCTGGACGTCGCGGACCGCATCGCGCTGCGCTGGAGCTCGGCGGACGAGGAGGTCCGCACGGCCCTGGCCGACCACGCGGCCCTGATCTCCGACGAGGTCCTGGCGACGGACTTCTCCGAGGGTGACGCGGACAACACGTACGGCGAGCCCTTCACGGACGAGCCGCTGTCGCTGACCTTCCGCCTCCGCAAGGCGTAAGGGCGGACACCGCTCCGTACGAACGACATACCGAGGCCCCCGGTTCGAGCGAACCGGGGGCCTCGGTGCATCCGCTTGTAAGGGGCGCGGGGAACTGCGCGAGCAACCACCACGGCGCCGCGGCCCGCCGTCCACCTGCCACCCACGGCGATCACCGGCCCACACCGAAGGCGAAAAGGGCCGGGCCCCCGGGGAGAGATCCCCAGGGGCCCGGCCCTGATTGCCGACTAAGTGCGACGCGCCAGCGTCAGCCGCGTCAGTTGTCGTCCTCGTCGATGAGGAAGCCACGCATCGGCGACGGAGCCTGCTGCATCTGCTGCTGGCCCTGCGGCCGGACCGGAGCCATCGGCTGGGTCATGGCGGGCGACATCTGCTGCTGGCTGCCGTACGACGGGCCATTGCTGCCGTTCGAGCCGCCGTGGCCGCCCATGGACTGGTTGCCGCCCATGGTGTGGCTGGAGCCGCCGCCCATGGAGCCGGCACCGGCCGACGCCATCGACGGGGACGCCGGCAGCGAAGCGGCAGCCGGGGTCCGCGGCGGGGCGAGCGACTCGTCGGACGAGTTCTCCAGCTGGCGCAGCTGGCTCTCCAGGTACGACTTCAGTCGCGTGCGGTACTCGCGCTCGAAGCCGCGCAGGTCCTCGACCTTGCGCTCCAGCGTGGCGCGGGCGGACTCCAGGGAGCCCATCGCGACGCGGTGCTTCTCCTGCGCGTCCCGCTCCAGCGCGTCGGCCTTGGCACGGGCGTCCCGCTCCAGGCCCTCGGCGCGGCTGCGGGCCTCGCCGACGATCTTGTTGGCCTCGGAACGGGCCTCCGCGATCGCCTGGTCGGCGGTCTGCTGCGCCAGCGACAGCACGCGCGCGGCGCTGTCACCGCCCGGGCCGCCCTGGCCGCCCGGCTGGGGCAGCTGCGGGCCGCCCTGCTGCGGACCACCCATCGGGCCGCCCATGGGACCGCCGGGGCCCATCTGGCCGCCGTGCGGGCCCTGCGGACCGGGACCGTGGCCACCGGGACCTGCGGGCAGCTGCGGTGCACCGCCGGGCAGCTGGGGCGGGCCACCCATCCCCTGCTGCTGACCGGGCGGGACCGGCTGCGGACCGGATATGGCGGCGGGCACAGGGGCACCGGGCCGCTGCTGCTGCGGCGGACCGTCCTGCTGCTCCTGCTGCTTGCGCATCCCCTGCTGCTGCTGGCTCTGGGCGGCAGCACGAGTGGCGGCGGCCAGCTTGGCGCGCAGGTCCTCGTTCTCCCGGAGCAGACGGGTCAGTTCTGCTTCGACCTCATCGAGGAAGGCATCGACCTCGTCCTCGTCATAGCCTTCTCGGAGGCGGACGGTCGTGAACTGCTTGTTCCGCACGTCCTCGGGGGTCAACGGCATCTCTTCTTCACCTCAACGTAGTCGTCGGCAATCGGCAAGACCGTATCGTTCACAACTTGCTCACGACGTTGCTCACGACGGTGATCAGGATGTAGACGATGATCATCAGTACGAAGAAGGACAGGTCGAGCGCCACGCCCCCGAGACGCAGCGGCGGTATGACACGCCGCAGAAGCTTGAGTGGCGGATCAGTCACAGTGTAAGTGGCCTCCAGTACGACCACCATCGCCTTGCCGGGTTGCCATGAACGGGCGAACTGGAAGACGTAGTCCATCACCAGCCGGAAGATCAACACAACGAGAAAGCAGTACAACGCGATATAGATCACCTGCAGTGCGATGCCCATCTCGCGCTTCCCTCTCCCCTTGCCTGTGCCGGCCCTACGGCCTCGGTGTGCCCGGTGTTGCGTCTCAGCTCTGGTTGAAGAACCCGCCCTCTGCGATACGGGCCTTGTCCTCCGCCGTGACATCGACGTTAGCAGGAGACAGCAGGAACACCTTCTGTGTCACCCGCTCGATACTCCCGTGCAAACCGAACACCAACCCGGCCGCAAAGTCGACAAGTCGCTTCGCGTCCGTGTCGTCCATCTCCGTCAGATTCATGATCACCGGAGTGCCCTCACGGAAGTGTTCCCCGATGGTACGGGCTTCGTTGTAGGTCCGGGGGTGCAGTGTGGTGATGCGGTACGGCTCCCGCTCGGACACAACCTTGGGCATGATCACCGGTGCGTTCTTCTCCAGATTCGGACGTTCGGGTGTGATGGACGCCACGGGGGCGATTCGGGCGGGTCGTCCGTTTTCCGTGCCGACCGGCGGAGACTCGCGCTGCGCCGGAGGCGATACGACTCGTGCCGGTTCGTCCCGTTCGGGGCGTGCTTCGGTGGGCGGCTGGTGCTGCTGCCGCCTCTCCGGCTCGGGCTCCGGGTCGAGTTCGGGCTCGAAGTCGTCGTCGGGGTCGAAGCCCCGGCCGTCGTACCCATCGTCCTCCACGAGGCCGAGGTAGACCGCCATCTTGCGCATCGCGCCGGCCATTCTCTGCGTCCTCCGCTCTGTGGTGGATCGGCTCCGTCACCGGTCGCCTTGGATCCACTCGGCCTGCCCGTCTTTTGACGGTAATGACCATATTTTGTGCTGTGGTCCGACTTGCTTCGCGACGTTACCCGAGCCGTGGTCGGACTCCGAGTACCGCAGTGCCCACGCGTACATGTGTCGCACCGGCGGCCACCGCGTCCTCGAGATCCGAACTCATTCCTGCCGACACCATTTTCGCAGCAGGATGACCCGCGCGCAGGCCGGATGCGATTTCCGCCAGCCGGTCGAAAGCCGCCCGCGGCCGGTCCGCGTACTGCCCTGCCAGCGGGGCGACCGTCATCACGCCGCCCAGCCGCAGCCCTTCGGCCGCCGCCACCGCGTCGGCCAGCGCCGCCACCCCGTCCGGGCCGATGCCGCCGCGGTCGCCGCGCTCCCCCGACTCGGCGTCAAGTGCCACCTGGATCAGGCAGTCCAGCTCACGCCCGGCACGTACGGCCTCCTTGGAGAGGGCGGTGACGAGCTTGACCCGGTCCACGGACTGCACGATATCCGCGTATCCAGCCACAGACCGGACTTTATTTGTCTGCAATTGGCCGACGAAATGCCAAGTAAGCGGCAAATCCGAGCAAGCGGCCGCCTTGGGCGCCGCGTCCTGATCGCGGTTCTCCGCGACGTGCCGGATGCCCAATTCCAAAAGGATACGGACATCGCTCGCCGGGTAGGTCTTTGTGACCACAATCAGGGTCACATCATCACGATTGCGACCGGCTTTGGCACAAGCAGCGGAGATACGATCCTCCACCCGGGCCAGGTTCTCGGCCAGTTCCGTTCTACGGTCCGTCACAGCTCAGCCGTCCAGCCATACATAACTCGCGAGCCGCCCCGTTGTGCGGTCGCGCCGGTACGAGAAATGGTCCGCCGATTCCAGCGTGCAGATGTGGGAATGTTCACGCACCCGCACGCCGCACCGGGCGAGTTGGGCGGCCACGCCGGCCACCACGTCCACCGCGGGCGTCCCCCAGCTGGTGGTCGCGTGCGCCTCGGGCACCGTGGCGGCGACCTCGGCGCGCATCGCCTCCGGCACTTCGTAGCACCGTCCGCAGACCGCGGGGCCGGTGTGCGCGACGATCCGCTCGGGGTCGGCCCCGAGGGCGGTCATCGCCTCGACCGTGGCCGGTACCACCCCGGCCACCAGCCCTGGCCGTCCGGCGTGTGCGGCTCCCGCCACCCCGGCGACCGGGTCGGCGAGGAGGACGGGGGTGCAGTCGGCGGTGAGGACGGCGAGGGCGAGACCCCGACGGGCCGTCACCACCGCGTCCACGCAGGGGACCTCGGTCCCGTCCCGCCACGGCCCGTCCACGACCGCCACGTCCCGCCCGTGCACCTGGTTCATCCAGACCACCTCGGCCGGGTCCAGTCCGAGGGACTTGGCCGCCAGCTCGCGATTGGTCCGTACCGCCTGTGGGTCGTCGCCCACGGCGCCGCCGAGGTTGAGCTCGGCATACGGAGCGGCGCTCACCCCGCCCCACCGGTCGGTGAAGGCGAAGCGCGCGCCGCTCGCATCGTTCGTCAGCACATCGTGCTGCTGCCCTATCACTGCGGGTCTTCGGCTACTTCAGGAAGTCCGGGACGTCCAGCTCCTCGGCCGTGCTGTCCGTGTACGGACGGGCCGGGGGGACCTGCGGGGCGACCGGCGGCGGCGCCGGGGCCTCGCTGACCGGCGCCGGCTCGACCGGGGCCGGCTCCTCGTCGCGCACCGGGACGGCGCCGAGTCCGCCGAAGGCCGGGCGGGGCTCCGGGGGCGCGGCCGGACGGCTCACCGGCGCCGCCGGCTCCTCGCGCTTGCCGGAGGAGGACGAGCTGATGACGTTCTCGCGGCGGGCCGGCGGCTGACCGCCGTCGAAGCCCGCGGCGATGACGGTCACGCGGACCTCGTCGCCCAGCGCGTCGTCGATGACCGCGCCGAAGATGATGTTGGCTTCCGGGTGGGCCGCCTCGCTGACCAGCTGGGCCGCCTCGTTGATCTCGAAGAGACCGAGGTCGGAGCCGCCGGAGATGGAGAGCAGCACCCCGCGGGCGCCGTCGATGGACGCCTCCAGCAGCGGCGAGGAGATGGCCATTTCGGCCGCCGCGACCGCGCGGTCGTCGCCGCGTGCGGAGCCGATGCCCATGAGGGCCGAGCCGGCCTCGGACATCACGGACTTCACGTCGGCGAAGTCGAGGTTGATCAGGCCCGGGGTGGTGATCAGGTCGGTGATGCCCTGGACACCGGAGAGCAGCACCTGGTCGGCGGACTTGAACGCGTCAAGAACGCTCACCTGGCGGTCCGAGATGGACAGCAGCCGGTCGTTGGGGATCACGATGAGGGTGTCGACCTCTTCGCGCAGCTGCGCGATGCCGTCCTCGGCCTGGTTGGCGCGGCGGCGGCCCTCGAAGGTGAACGGCCGGGTGACCACACCGATCGTCAGGGCGCCCAGCGAGCGCGCGATGTTGGCGACCACGGGCGCGCCGCCCGTGCCGGTGCCGCCGCCCTCGCCCGCGGTCACGAAGACCATGTCGGCCCCCTTGAGGACCTCCTCGATCTCCTCGCGGTGGTCTTCGGCCGCCTTGCGGCCCACGTCCGGGTTTGCGCCGGCGCCGAGGCCACGCGTCATCTCACGGCCGACGTCGAGCTTGACGTCGGCGTCGCTCATCAGCAACGCCTGCGCATCGGTGTTGATCGCGATGAACTCGACGCCCTTGAGCCCGACCTCGATCATCCGGTTGATGGCGTTCACGCCACCGCCGCCGATGCCGACGACCTTGATGACTGCGAGGTAGTTCTGCGGTGCTGCCACGTCGAAGGCCTCTCGCCTCGAGTTACGTGTCGGTGCCTCACATGTGCTGTGGACAACGACTGATGCCGATGGGACGGTCCGTATTGCCGACCCGAACCCTAACGTTGAAGTTTAGGGTTACCAGTGCCTGTGTTCCCTGGGTTCTTTGGAACGAGACACTAAGTCGACAAGCGGCGCACGTTCAACGAACACGCCGAACCTCCCGTTTTTCTTTTCACCCTATGTGATCACCCGTAGTGGTAGCCATCCAGGGTGCTGGCCTGCGCGTACGTACGTCAACTCCCGGCCGCGGCGGGCGCACTGGGGACGCTGACATCGAAGTGGTGCGCATCACGCGCCGCTTTCAGCAGCGCGCGGAGTACCTTGGCCTTTTCCTTGCCGTGTTCCTCGCTGCCCCACTCGACCCGGCGTCCGCCGGTCAGCTCCAGGGTGATGGAGTCGTACGAACGTACGCGGATGACGCGCACGTCCTTGCCGACCGTATCGGGAAGCGCGGTGGCGACCTTCACCGCCGCGCGGTTCAGAGCAGGGATACCGAAACGGCGCAGGCTCGGCGAATCGGCCGCGTCCATTTCCAGCCGGGGTACATCGCGCGGCGCGATACCGACGGTGGCGAAGCGCACGCCCCGGTCGTCCACTTCAATGAACTTTCCGCCCTTTTGGACGACCAGGACGGGCTGGCGCTCCGTCACGTTCAGGGAGATGGTGTCCGGCCACGAGCGCTCCACTTCGACCGACTTGATGCGGCGGAGCCGGTCGGCCAGCCGAGCGGCGATACCGTCGGTGTCCAGTGAGGCGAGCGGGTCGCCCAGGGGCACGTCCGCCGCGGCCTCGACCTCACGCACCGTCAGGACATCGGTGCCGCGCACCGCCACGCGCTCCGCGCGCAGCCAGTCCGAGCCGTACAGCACCCAGGTACCAAAGCCGACCAGCAGCGCTATGAGGACGGTGGCGGCGATGAGCGTGCGGCGGCGGGGGCGGCCGGGGAGGCGCGCCCCCGGCCGCGGCAGCCGCAGCCACCGCGGCCGGAGCCGCTCTTCCGGTCCCTCGGAGTCGGCGGGCGGGCCGGCCTGCGGTCTGCGCTGCTCACCGCGGCGGGCAGTGGTGCTGGGTCCGGCCACGCTCCCTCTCCTTCCCCCCGGCCGCCTCAGCCCCGGCGGGAGGCGATTGCTTCGTAGACCATGCCGACGAGGAGTTCGTCGGCGTCTCTGCGGCCGAACTCGGCGGCCGCGCGGGACATCTCGTACAGCCGGTGCGGGTCCGAGAGCACCGGCAGGACGTTGCCCTGCACCCACTCGGGGGACAGCTGCGCGTCGTCGACCAGCAGACCGCCGCCGGCGTTGACCACCGGCTGGGCGTTCAGCCGCTGCTCGCCGTTGCCGATGGGCAGCGGGACGTACGCGGCGGGCAGCCCGACGGCGGACAGCTCGGCGACGGTCATCGCGCCCGCGCGGCAGAGCATCATGTCGGCCGCGGCGTACGCGAGGTCCATCCGGTCCACGTACGGTACCGGGACGTACGGCGGCATCCCGGGCATGTTGTCGACCTGCGGCAGTTCGTTCTTCGGGCCGACCGCGTGCAGCACCTGGATGCCCGCCCGCTGGAAGCTCGGCACCGCGGCCTGGATGACCTCGTTCAGCCGGCGCGCGCCCTGCGAGCCGCCGGAGACCAGCAGCGTCGGCAGGTTCGGGTCCAGGCCGAAGTTGGCGCGCGCCTCGGCGCGTACCGCCGCCCGGTCCAGGGTCGCGATCGTGCGGCGCAGCGGGATGCCGACGTAACGGGCATCGCGCAGCTTGCTGTCGGGGGTGCTGACGGCGACGAACTTGGCGTACCGCGAGCCGATCTTGTTGGCCAGCCCCGGCCGGGCGTTGGCCTCGTGCACGACGATCGGCACGCCGAGCCGCTTGGCGGCCAGATAGCCGGGCAGCGCCACGTAGCCGCCGAAGCCGACGACGCAGTCCGCCTTCGTGCGCTCCAGGATCTGCTCGGCGGCCTTGATCGTGCCGCGCAGCCGTCCGGGGACGGTGATCAGCTCAGGGGTGGGCTTGCGCGGCAGCGGAACGGCCGGGATCAGCCCCAGTTCGTAACCGCGCTCCGGTACCAGCCGGGTCTCCAGTCCGCGCTCCGTGCCCAGTGCCGTGATCCCCACGGTCGGGTCCTGCCTGCGCAGGGCGTCCGCGAGGGCGAGCGCGGGCTCGATGTGGCCGGCGGTCCCCCCACCGGCGAGTACGACATGCACCGAAATTCACCGCTCTCCGGACGGCAGCTTCTTGACGCGCCGTCTCATCGTCTTCCGTCTCACCCCAGCCGGCATTCTCGCGAATACCGGCTGCCGCATGGCCAGTGCCGCCCGCGCCGCGGGCTCGTCACGCGCGAAGGCGATCAGGAGTCCGACGGCGAACATCGTCGGCAGCAGGGCGGAGCCTCCGTAGGAGAACAGCGGGAGCGGGACACCGGCGATCGGCAGCAGGCCGAGCACCGCACCGATGTTGACCACGGCCTGGGCCGTGATCCAGGTGGTCACGCCACCCGCGGCGTACCGTACGAAGGGATCCTCCGTGCGTCCGGCCACGCGGATACCCGCATAGCCTAGAGCCGCGAACAGGGCGAGTACCGACAGCGTCCCCGCCAGTCCCAGTTCCTCCCCGGTGATGGCGAAGATGAAGTCGGTGTGCGGTTCAGGGAGTTCACCCCATTTTTCCATACTCGCGCCGAGACCGGATCCGAAGAATCCGCCGGACGCGAGTGCGTATATCCCGTGCACGGCCTGCCAGCACTGGTCGCCCGGGCCCGGGTCGGTCGCGCCGATGCACGCGAGCCGGGACATCCGGTTGGCGCTCGTCTTGATGAGCAGCGCGCCGATGACGCCGGCCGCGGCCAGCACCCCGACGAAGAGCCGGGTGGGCGCCCCCGCCAGCCACAGCAGTCCGAAGAGGATCGCCGTGAGAATGATCGCGGTGCCCATGTCCCCGCCGAGCATGATGAGCCCGAGCAGCAGGAAAGCGGCCGGAATCAGCGGTACGAGCAGATGCTTCCACTGGGTCAGCAGCCGCCGCTCCTGCTTGCGCGCGAGGAGGTCGGCGCCCCACAGGACCAGCGCCAGCTTGCCGAACTCGCTGGGCTGGAGCTGGAAGGGCCCGCCGAGCGAGATCCAGTTCTGGTTGCCGTTGACCGCGACTCCTATCCCCGGCACCTGGACCAGGGCCATCAGGAAGACCGAGGCGGCGATCAGCGGGTACGCCAGCGCCCGGTGCGCCCGGACGGGCAGCTTGGTCGCCAGCACCATCAGCCCGCCGCCGAGCGCGGCGGCGAGCAGCTGCTTGCGGAAGAAGTACGTGGGGGACAGCCCGGACTGCAGCGCCTTGATCTGCGAGGCCGAGTAGACCATGACCAGCCCGAGCACCATGATCAGCAGGCTGCCGCCGAGGACGATGTAATACGCCGTCAGCGGCCGGTCCCAGGCCCGCTTCAGCCGGGTGTACAGGCCCCGCGGCCCGCCCGGTCCGGCGGGCCGCTGCATCCGGGGAAGCGGCGGCATCCGCCGCGCCGGGCGCGGCGGTGCCTCCTTCGCCGGTCGGACCGTCATCCTCGTCCCCTCCCACACATGCGCTGCGCCGCACGTCCACGACGCGGGCGGGGACGTACGGTCTACTGGTCCTGCGCGGCCAGCTCGCGGACCGCGTCGGCGAAGGCGTCGCCCCGCTTGTTGTAGTTCAGGTACATGTCCATCGAGGCGCAGGCCGGTGCCAACAGGACCGTATCGCCCGGCCGGGCCAGCCGCGTGGCCTCCCGTACCGCCTCGGACATCGCCCCAGTGTCGGTCCGGCCGAGGTCGACGACGGGCACATCCGGGGCGTGTCGCGCGAGCGCTTCGGCGATCAGCGCACGGTCCCGGCCGATGAGGACGGCGCCGCGCAGCCGCGCCGCCGACTTCTGTACCAGCTCGTCGAAGGTGGCCCCCTTGGCGAGCCCGCCGGCGATCCACACGATGTGCTCGTAGGCGGCCAACGACGCTTCGGTGGCATGGGTGTTGGTGGCCTTGGAGTCGTCCACGTAGGACACTCCGCCGACGTCCGCCACGTGCTGGATGCGGTGCGCGTCCGGGTGGAAGTTCCGCAGGCCGTCCCGTACGGAGGCGGGCTGCACACCGAACGCACGTGCAAGCGCCGCCGCGGCGAGCGCGTTGGCGATGTTGTGCGGCGCGGGCGGGTTCACATCGGTGACCTCGGCCAGCTCCTGCGCCTGCTTCTGCCGGTTCTCGACGAACGCGCGGTCGACGAGGATGCCCTCGACGACGCCCACCTGGCCGGGTCCCGGCGTCCCGAGGGTGAAGCCGATGGCCCGGCAGCCCTCCTCGACGTCGGCCTCGCGGACCAGGTCCTCGGTGGCCTTGTCGGCCACGTTGTAGACGCAGGCGACGGTGTTGCCCTCGTAGATCCGGCCCTTGTCGGCGGCGTACGCCTCCATGGAGCCGTGCCAGTCGAGGTGGTCGGGGGCGAGGTTCAGCACGGCCGCGGAGTGGGCGCGCAGCGAGGGCGCCCAGTGCAGCTGGTAGCTGGAGAGCTCGACGGCGAGCACGTCGTACTCACCGGAGAGCACCACGTCGATGATGGGCGTCCCGATGTTGCCGACGGCCGCGGTGCGCAGCCCCTCGGCGGCCAGGATCGACGCCAGCATCTGCGTGGTGGTCGTCTTGCCGTTCGTGCCGGTGATGGCGAGCCAGGGGGCCGCGCCGGGGCCGCGGAGCCGCCAGGCGACCTCCACGTCCCCGATGACGTCCACGCCCGCCTCGGCGGCGGCCGCGAAGAGCGGGCTGGAGGGCTTCCAGCCCGGCGAGGTGACGACCAGGTCCGTGCCCTCGGGCAGCGTCTCGCCGTCGCCCAGGCGTACGGCGATGCCGGACTTCTCCAGCTCCGCCGCGGTCGCCCGCTGCTTCTCGCCGTCCCCGCCGTCCACGACGGTGACGGTCGCGCCGAGCCCGGCCAGGGCACGGGCGGCGCTGATGCCGCTCACGCCCAGGCCGGCGACGGTGATCGCTCGGCCGGCGAAGTCCTGCGCGCTCACTTGGCGGCCTGCCAGCCGCCGTAGAAGATGCCGAGGCCGACAATCACGCACATGCCCTGGATGATCCAGAACCGGACCACGACAAGGACTTCCGACCACCCCTTCAATTCGAAGTGGTGCTGCAGCGGCGCCATACGGAAGACGCGCTTGCCGGTGAGCCGGAAGGAGCCGACCTGGATGACCACCGACATGGTGATCAGGACGAAGAGGCCGCCGAGGATGGCGAGCAGCAGCTCCGTGCGGGAGCAGATCGCCAGGCCCGCGAGCGCGCCGCCGAGGGCGAGCGAGCCGGTGTCCCCCATGAAGATCTTGGCGGGCGAGGTGTTCCACCACAGGAAGCCGAAGCAGGCACCCATCAGGGCGGAGGCCACGACCGCGAGGTCGAGCGGGTCACGCACTTCGTAGCAGCCGGGGCCCGCGGTGATCTGGTTCGCGCAGGACTCCTGGTACTGCCAGATGCCGATGAAGGTGTACGCGCCGAAGACCATCACCGAGGCGCCGGTGGCCAGGCCGTCCAGGCCGTCGGTGAGGTTCACGCCGTTGGACATCGCCAGGATCATGAACAGCGCCCAGATCACGAAGATCACGGGGCCGATCTGCCAGCCGAAGTCCTGGGTGAAGGAGAGCCGGTCCGAGGCCGGGGTCTGCCCGCGCAGGTCCGCGAACTGCAGGGACAGCACGGCGAAGGCAATGCCGACGATCAGCTGGCCCGCCATCTTGGCCTTGGCCCGCAGGCCCAGCGACCGCTGCTTGACGATCTTGATGTAGTCGTCGAGGAAGCCGACCAGGCCCATGCCGGCCATCAGGAACAGCACCAGCACACCGGAGAAGGTGGGGTCGCTGCTCGTGATCACCTTGGTCAGCGCGTACGCGATGATCGTGGCCAGGATGAACGCGATGCCACCCATGGTGGGCGTACCGCGCTTGCTGTGGTGGTCCCGTGGTCCGTCGTCGCGGATGAACTGCCCGTAGCCCTTTTTGGCCAGCAGCTTGATCAGCAGCGGGGTGCCGATCAAGGTCAGGAAGAGCCCGATCATTCCGGAGAAGAGGATCTGCTTCATCGTGTTCATCGGGTGGCGGCCCCGCCCTGCGCACCGTTGCCTGCCGCATCGTCCAGCAATGCGGCCGCGACCCGCTCCAGCCCCTCCGACCTGGACGCCTTCACCAGCACCACGTCTCCCGGCTGCAGTTCACTGCGCAGCAGGTCGACCGCCGCCCGTGCGTCGGACACGTGCACCGACTCCTCACCCCACGAACCCTCGTTATAAGCGCCCATTTGCAGCCAGGCCGCTTCCCTGCCCCCGACTGCCACGAGCTTGCTGACGTTGAGCCGGACGGCGAGCCGTCCGACCGCGTCGTGCTCGGCGAGTGACTCCTCGCCGAGCTCGGCCATCTGACCGAGCACCGCCCACGTACGCCGCCCCTTGCCCATCGACACGAGTGCGCGCAGCGCAGCCCGCATCGACTCGGGGTTCGCGTTGTAGGCGTCGTTGACGACCGTCACGCCGTCCGCGCGCTCGGTGACCTCCATGCGCCAGCGGGAGAGCGTGCCTGCCTCGGAGAGCGCGGACGCGATCTCGTCTGCGGGCATGCCCGACTCATGGGCGACGGCGGCCGCGGCGAGCGCGTTCGACACGTGGTGCTCACCGTACAGCCGCAGGATCACGGCGCTGCACCCGGAGGGTGTGTGAAGCGTGAAGGCGGGGCGACCGTCGTCGGTGAGCCGGACATCCTCGGCACGCACGTCGGCGTCGGCGGACTCGCCGAAGAAGACCGTACGGGCCTTGGTACGCGACGCCATCGCACGCACGTACGAGTCATCGGCGTTGAGGATCGCGATGCCGCCCTCGCTCGCGTCGGGCAGCGACTCGACCAGCTCGCCCTTGGCCTCGGCGATCTTCTCGCGGCCGCCGAACTCGCCGATGTGCGCGCTGCCGACGTTCAGGACGAGCCCGATGCGGGGCGGGGTCAGCTCTGTGAGGTAGCGGATGTGACCGACGCCGCGCGCACCCATCTCCAGGACGAGGTGGCGGGTGCCGGACTCGGCCCGCAGCGCGGTCAGCGGCAGGCCGATCTCGTTGTTGAGGTTGCCCTCGGGCCACACCGTCGGGCCGCTGCGCTGCAGCAGCTGCGCGATGAGGTCCTTGGTGCTGGTCTTGCCCGCCGAACCGGTCAGCGCGACGACGTCCGCGCCGGTGCGCCGGACGACCTCGCGGGCCAGCGCGCCCAGCGCGGACACGACGTCGTCGACCACGATCGCGGGCACGCCGACGGGACGCGTGGCCAGTACGGCCGCCGCGCCCGACTGCACGGCCTGCTCGGCGTAGTCGTGCCCGTCGACCCGCTCACCGGCGAACGCGGCGAACAGCGCGCCGTCGGTCACGGCCCGGGAGTCGATCACGACAGGGCCGGCGACCTGGACCGATCCGTCCGGTATGTCGTGCTGCCGCCCGCCGACGATGCCGGCGATCTCGGCGAGGGACAGGGAGATCACAGGTCACCTCCGGCCGGGGGCTGGAGATGCCGAGATGGGGGTTGTGCGCGCATGGCGGTGTGTCATCCCTGGTGATCGTGCTGCTGCTGCAACTTCAGTGAGCTCTCGATGGCCTCGCGCAGCACCTGGCGGTCGTCGAAGGGGCGAACCACTCCGGCGATGTCCTGGCCCTGCTCATGGCCCTTGCCGGCGACGATGACAGTGTCGCCGGGCTCCGCGCGGGCGACCGCGGCGGCGATGGCAGCGGCCCGGTCCTCCTCGACCAGTACCGTGCCGCGCTCGTGCGACGGCACGTCGGCGGCGCCCGCGAGCATGGTGGCGAGGATCGCGAGCGGATCCTCGGAACGTGGGTTGTCGCTGGTCAGCACCGCGGTGTCGGAGAGCCGGGCGATCGCGGCACCCATCGGCATACGCTTGCTGCGGTCCCGGTCGCCGCCGCAGCCCAGTACGGCGTGGATCTTGCCCTCGGTGACCTTGCGCAGCGCGCGCAGGACCGATTCGACAGCGTCCGTCTTGTGCGCGTAGTCGACCACCGCGAGGTAGTCCTGGCCCGCGTCCACCCGCTCCAGCCGGCCCGGGACGCCGGGCACTGCGGCCACGCCGTCGGCGGCGGTCTGCGGGTCGACACCGGCCACCACGAGGGCCGTGATGGCGGCGAGCGCGTTGGCGACGTTGAAGGGGCCGGCGATCGGCGACGCGGCGCGTACGGTCACGCCGTCCGGGCCGTGCACGGTGAACGTCGAGCCCAGCGTGCCGACCTCGACGTCGGCGGCGCGCCAGTGCGCGTCCGGGTGGCCCTCGGCGGAGAACGAGGTGACCGGCACCTCGGACTCGCCCTCGATGAGCCGGCGGCCGTACTCGTCGTCGAAGTTCACCACGCCGAGCCGGGAGCGGGCCTTGGTGAACAGCTGCGCCTTGGCCTGGAAGTAGTCCTCCATGCCCGTGTGGAACTCCATGTGTTCCGGGCTGAGGTTGTTGAAGACCGCCACGTCGAACACGCAGCCGTCGACCCGCCCGAGTACCAGGGCGTGGCTGGAGACCTCCATGGCGACCGACCGGACGCCGCGCTCGCGCATCACCGCGAAGAGCGCCTGCAGGTCGGTGGCTTCGGGCGTGGTCCGCTCGGACTTCAGCCGCTCGTCGCCGATGCGGGACTCGACGGTACCGATCAGACCGGTCAGTCCCCCGCCGGCCTTCTCGGCGGCCGCACGAAGCCCGCCGTCGATCAGGTACGCGGTCGTCGTCTTGCCCGACGTGCCCGTGATGCCGATCTGCAGCAGATCGGCGCCCGGGTCGCCGTAGATCGACACCGCCAGCGCGCCCATCCGGGCCCGCGGGTTGTCGACCGTGAGGACCGGCAGGCCCGTCGCGGCGGCCCGTTCGGTGCCACCGGGGTCGGTCAGGATCGCGGCGGCGCCCAGCTCGACGGCCTGCGCCGCGAAGTCGGCGCCGTGGAAACGGGCACCGGGCAGCGCGGCGTAGATGTCACCGGGGCGTACCGCGCGGGAGTCGTGCGTGATGCCGGTGACCGCGGCCTCCGCCGTCGGCACGGCCGTGCCCAGCTGGTGTGCCAGATCCGCGAGCGGGATGGCGCGTACGCGCTCGGGGCGGGGCGGGCCGGGGTGTTTGCCGGGGCCGTCCTGCTGGGCATTGGGGGACTGATCAGCATGTGACACGGCGGTGAGCGTACCGGGCCCATGGGCCTCGGGGCGAAGCGAGGGACGCGGCGGTGGGCGGTTCCCCGCGTCGGGAGTGATGGTCATCACGAATCACCTCATTCACCCGGCTTGAAGCTCACCGGGAGTCGTGGTGCCTCGGCACCGGTCGGCGGCACCTGGAGCGACTTCAGCGCGAACTGCATGACCTGCTTGTAGATCGGCCCGCAGACCTGGCCGCCGAAGTAGCTTCCCCTGGTCGGATTCTGTACGGCGCAGTAGACGGTGATGCGGGGCTTGTCGGCGGGCGCGAAGCCCGCGAAGGAGGCCGTGTAACCGTGGTACCGCCCGGTCTTCGGATCCACCCGGTTGGAGGTGCCGGTCTTTCCGCCGACCCGGTAGCCGGGGATCTTCGCGGCGGTGCCGGTGCCCTCCTGGTCGTCGACCACGGATTCGAGCATCCGGGCGAGCGTCTTCGCGGTCTTCGGGCTCACCACGCGGGTCTTCTCGGGCTTCGGCGCGGCAACGTACCGGCCGTCGGGGCCCTTCGTGCCGCGGACGAGCGTGGGCGCTGTCCGCTCGCCGCCGTTGGCGATCGTGGAGTACACGGACGCCGCCTGCACGGCGTTGAGCGAGAGGCCCTGCCCGAAGGGGATCGTGTACTGCTGCGAGGTGCTCCAGTCCTCCGGCGCGGCCAGAATGCCCGGGGTCTCGCCCGGGAAGCCCAGCCCGGTCGGCTGTCCGATGCCGAACTTCCGCAGGTAGGAGTAGAGCACCTCGTTCGCCTCGCGCTGGGTCTTGCCCAGCTGTTCGACGGACAGGATGGTGCCGATGTTGCTGGACTTGGCGAGTACGCCGTTCAGCGTCAGGTGCCAGGTGGGGTGGTCGATGTCGTCGGCGAAGAGCCGGTCGCCGCGGTGCAGCCGGTTCGGGACGGTGACGTGCGTGGACGGCGTCGCGGCGCCCTCCTCCAGCACGGCCGCCAGCGACATCAGCTTGCTGGTCGAACCTGGCTCGAAAGCATCGCTCAGCGCGGCGTTGCCGAGCGCGTCGGCGTCGGAGCGGGTGATGTCGTTCGGGTCGAAGGCGGGGGCGTTGGCCAGCGCCAGGATCTCGCCGGTCCTGGTGTCCTGCACGACCACGTAGCCGCGGTCCGCCTTGGACTTCTCGACCTGCTTGGTGATGGCTTCCTGAGCCGCCCACTGGATGTCCCGGTCGAGGGTCAGCTCGACGTCCGTACCGGGCACCGCGGGATGCTCCTGGGTGTCGGCGGTGGGCACCCGACGGCCCCCGGACTGGGCGTAGACGAGCTTGCCTGGCTTGCCCGCGAGCTTCTTGTCCAGGCTCGCTTCGAGGCCGCCCGCGCCCCTGCCCTCGGAGTTCGTGAAACCGAGCACCCCGGAGGCCAGCTCCTTGTTCGGGTACACCCGCTTGCTGTGCTCGTCGGCGAAGATGCCGAGCAGCACGTTGGGGCGCGGGTCGCTCTTGGGCGCGGCCTGCGCCTTGGTGTCCAGCGCGCTCCGCAGGTCCTTGATCTGCTTCCAGACCTGGGGGCTCTGACGGCGCGAGAGCAGGACGTAGCGGGAGTCGGATTTGGAGAGCTTTTCGGCCAGTTCCTTCTGGTCCTCGCCGAGGATCGGCGCCAGCAGCGCGGCCGCCTTCTCGGGCGCGTCATCGATCTTGATCTTGTCGGGCGCCAGCAGGCTCGGGTCGGCGGTGATGTCGTACGCGTCCACGGAGGTGGCCAGGTCCACGCCGTCCCGGTCGGTGATCGCGCCGCGCTCGGCGGCGAGCGTGACCGGCACGTACCGGTTGACGTTGGCCTTGGCCGCGTACGCGTCGGCGTTCACCGCCTGCACCTGGAACAGCCGTACCGCGAAGACCAGCATGATCAGCGTCAGCGCGACGGCCACCAGGCGGAGCCGGGGGCGGGGGTTGCCGAGCCGGAGGGGGG
>NZ_NHSG01000313.1:0-3003 GCF_020024005.1 Streptomyces purpurogeneiscleroticus | reverse complement strand
GCTGCCCTGGGTGCCGGGGATGAACGGCAGCTCGGGCAGGATGCCGAACTGTCCGTCGAGGATGTTCAGATCCAGATGGGCGACGGTAGCCGCCGCCACCCGCACGAGGGTGTGCCCGGGGCGCGGCGTGGGGACGGCACGTTGACCGAGCCGCGGCAGGGTGCCGAACTCCTCCAGGGCCAGGGTGCGCGATGTTGTTGCGGAACTGCTCACGTGCTGTGTTCTCCGTTCTTCCCCGTTGACTGCCGTCCCCTCCGTACACACTTCAGCCCCGTACTTGTGCAATACACGCATTGCGGTCGGGGGCAGCACTCGGCCGTACACGAGGATCAGGAGACAGGGGGGAGTGATGCCGATGAAGACCTGGGGATGCCCGAGCCGCCCGCGCGCAGCCGTTCGGCAGGACGCCCGGGCCGCCTCAGGAGACGGCGTCGGGGGTGGCGCCGGGCAGGACCGTCGACCAGCCGCCGTCGACTACGAGGTTGGCGCCCGTGATGTACGACGCCTCGTCCGAGGCGAGGAAGACGGCCGCGTTCACCACGTCATCGGGTGTTCCGGTGCGTCCGAGCGGGATGTGCCGGGCAATGGAGCGCATCGGGTGGTCGGTGGCGAGGAGGTTGGCGCGGGAGCCGTCGGTGTCGATCATGCCGGGGCTGACGCAGTTGGCGCGGACACCGTACGGCGCCCCCTCGGCGGCCAGTTGCCGGCTCAGCGCGATCACGCCGCCCTTCGACGCCGAGTGCGCGGTGCGCCGGTTGGTGAGCGAACCGGTCAGCCCCGCGGTGGAGCCGACGGTGAGGATGCAGCCGCGGCTTGCGACCAGGTGCGGCCAGGCCGTCCGGACGGTCAGCCACACCGAGTCCAGCTCGGCCCGCACCGTGAACGCGAAGTCCTCATACGGCTGGTTGTCGACCGGTCCGAAACGCACGGCACCGGCATTGGCGTAGACGATGTCGATGCCGCCGAACGCGTCGACGGCCTCGGCAACCCAGGAGCGCACCGACGCCTCGTCGGTGACGTCCAGAGGCCCCGGAGTCAGAGCCGTGCCGCCCTCGCGGGCGATCAGCCGCTGCGTCTCGAGGGCCTCCTCGTGCAGCAGGTCGCCACCGACCACGAGCGCGCCCTCGGCGGCGAACCGCAGCGCGGCGGCCCGGCCCTGACCGCGGGCCGTACCGGAGATCAGGGCGACCTTGCCCGCCAACCGTGTCACGAGGCCCCCTCGCGCAGCGCGTCGGAGACCGACTTGACCCCGCCGTGCGCGGTCAGCCCGCCGTCGACGGGGATCTCGGCACCGGTGATGAACGACGACTCCTGGGACAGCAAAAACACGATCAGCGGAGCGACCTCCTCCACCGTTCCGGTGCGGCCGAGCGGCGTCTCGCGGACATTCGCCTCGCGAAAGGACGGGGCGGCGGAGGCGGTCATCTCGGTCTCGATGTAGCCGGGGTGGATCGTGTTGACACGGATGCCGCGCGGGCCGAGTTCGAGGGCGGCGGTCCTCGACAGGCCGCGCAGCGCCCACTTGCTGGTGGTGTAGGCGACCGGGTAGTGCGCGGTGAGGGCCGCCGAGGAGCCGACGTTGACGATCGAGGCGCCGGGCGGCATCAGCGGGGCGAGGTGCTGGATGCCGAGCAGCGGGCCGGTGACGTTGACGGCATGGACGCGCGCCAGGTCCTCGGGCCGCACGTCTCCGACGCGGGCGCGCCAGGTGATACCCGCGTTGTTGACCAGCCCGTGCATCTGCCCGTACGACTCCTTCAGCTCGGCGGCCAGATCGGCCCAGTCCCGCTCGCTGCTGACGTCGAGGCGTCGGCAGCCGGGGGCCTCCGTCACGTCGGTGGCGATGACGCGGGCACCCTCGCGGACGAGGGCTTCCGCCTCCGCGGCGCCCTGGCCGCGCGCCGCGCCGGTGACGACCACCACCTTGCCGAGCAGCCTCTTGGGGTGCAGCTCGCTCACGGCCGCTCCCGGGTACGGCGCCGCCCGGTGGGCAGCGGTACGGGGCCGGCACCGGGGATCACCGTATTGGTGAGGGTGCCGATGCCCTCGACGGTCAGGGAGACGGTGTCGCCCGGCTTCAGTGGCGGCGGGGTCTGTTCACCGCGCCGGCCCCACAGCTCGGCGAGGCAGCCGCCGTTGCCGCAGGTGCCCGATCCGAGCACATCACCGGGGACGACCCGCGTGCCGCGCGAGGCGTACGCGACCATCTCCTCGAAGGTCCAGCTCATGTTGGACAGCAGGTCCCGGCCCACCACCTCGCCGTTGACCTCGGCGGTCAGGGTCAGGCGCAGGAAGCCCTCGTCGTCGCGGTACCGCTCCAGCTCGTCGGCGGTGACGAGGTACGGGCCGAGGGTAGTGGCGGTGTCCTTGCCCTTGCATGGGCCGAGGCCGACCTTCATCTCCGCGGACTGCAGGTCGCGCGCTGACCAGTCGTTGAAGACGGTGTAGCCGATGATGTGGTCGCGGGCCTGCTCGGGGGTGAGGTCGCGGCCCTCGCGGCCGATGACGGCACCCACTTCGAGTTCGAAGTCGAGGACGGCCGAGCCGGGCGGCACCGGGATGTCGTCATCCGGGCCGTAGATGGCGTGCGGGTTGGTGAAGTAGAAGGTCGGTGCCGCGTACCACTCCTCGGGTACACCGGTGGCTCCGTCGACGGAGCGGCGTACGCCCTCGACGTGCTCCTCGAAGGTGACGAAGTCCCGTATCGCGGCGGGTTGCAGGGGAGGCAGCAGCCGCACCTGGGAGACGTGGGGGCCGGGCGGTACGTCGAGCGAGGCGGCGCCGGTCCCGAGGAGGGTCGCGAGTCCGTCCCCGGAAGTGATCAGCTCGGTGAGTGAGCGGGCGCCCGGAATGGGGTACAGGGTGCCGTCGTCGTCCACGACGGCGACGCGGTGCTGCTGCTGGTGTTGGTAGGCGGTGAAGCGCATGGGCGGCTCCTGGCGGGGCGGTGACCGGGGGCGCGGCGGGTGAGTCAGGGCTGGTGACAGGGCCGCCGCGCTCCCG